>DATBGR010000015.1:0-2708 GCA_036557905.1 Nitrososphaeraceae archaeon
GAATAAATCATAAGCGTGTTTGGGCCGCTTATATCCTTCTGGGAAGTCTTACTTACAAAGTTGTTACTTGAAACGACCTGGAATCCGGCAGATGTAAAATCTGATTTGTATTTGGCTAAAGAATTGGTAGGAACGAAAATGCCTCCCACAGTGAGATCACCCGTCGATTGAACATTCCCGTCGACCTGTAGTGATCCCTTCATTGGATCATATTTATCATCAGAGATACTGTAGGATCCAGGATCAAGTACCTTAGTGTCTGAGCCACCAGGATGTTTAATAGGTATGGTTTGCCATACCACTTGATTAGTTTTATTATATTTTACCAGTTCAATATGAACATGTCCAGGATCTCCGTGAACAAATGCAATACCAGTTCCCTTGGGCACAATAAGATGGGTTGGAATGTAGTTCGGATTTTTTAGGCTAATGGTCTTATCATCTGATAGAGGGTGATGTGCTTCATCTGGTATATAAATTAAGAATCCTTTAACAGAAGACGGTAATGACAGGAAGCCTGTATCAAACACAGATTGAGCCGTTGGCACCCCGTTACCAGCAGCAGTACCATTAGATGTACTCAATGCAAATACATTAGGAATAAAAGCATTAAAGGTAAAAGTAGGTGCTAAAGACAATATTATAGCCAAGGATGCAATAGTTACAGTCAACATTATAACACATTCTGATTTGTCAGAGATTGACATGAAAATTAGCTAGCAGCTCGGGTATTTAAATCATAGAGATTATATTGACTAAATAACAATCAATCTTGCCTTTAGAATGGAAATCATAAAAATGATTCGATATGTTCGACGAATGTATCGTAGACGTATTTTGGTAATATAAAGAACAAAGTGATGGCTTTCAGATCTAGTTTAGTATCTTCTGCTCTTAGTTCCACTAGGGATAAATAGTATCTACGGTGAGTCACATTTGTGGTCAATTTACATTACGGAAAACATGAAAATCATCAAGTAGGTACTATTCGTGGAAAGGAGTTTCCACCTAGTGCAATTAAAGTCAATGATTTAAGAAAAAGGTATGGTCGACTGAATTCATTGGATGGCATTTCTTTCGAAGTATTTCCAAACGAAATATTTGGATTCCTTGGCCCAAATGGCGCTGGCAAGACAACTACTATAAAGTGTATCACAACACTTACAAAACCGACCGAAGGAAGTATCCAAGTATTCGGAATAAACGCGATTTTAGATCCAGACACAGTTCGACAGAATATTGGTTACGTTCCTCAGAGCTTGTCACTTGTCGGTGAACTGAGTGGTTATGAAAACCTACTCATGTATTCAAAGTTATATGGTGTACCAAAGGAACAGCGAAATGAAAATATTTTCCGTATACTTGAACTTCTTGGCATAAGCGAAAAAGCAGACTATCAGGTACGAAATTACTCGGGAGGAATGATGCGACGACTTGAGATTGGTACTGCCCTTGTTCATAATCCCCCTTTAATTATTTTAGATGAGCCAACTATAGGGCTCGATCCTCAGGGCAGGCGAATGGTTTGGGAAATTCTACGAAGATTGGTACATAAACTAGGTACAACAATTTTTATGACGACGCATGATATGCTAGAAGCAGATCAACTTTGTGATAGACTGGCAATAGTAAATAGTGGTAAGATAGCTGCGATAGACACACCAACCAATTTAAAACATAATGTAGTAGAATTATCTAATGAAGGACGAGGAACTGTAGGAAGTAATATTATAACAATAAGGATCCCTCCAGACTCTCGATCTTATGCCATATCAATAATTGGCAGTGAGATGGGTATTAAGACTGAAGTTGTTGATGATATGTCACTACGTATTATACTAAAAGATGTGGAAAGTTTATTTTCAAGGCTGTTGAGCACATTGGTAAATGCCGGGATAAGAGTTGATTCAATTGATGTGCAAAAGCCCACATTAGATGATGTTTTTCTGCAATATGCAGGTACAAGGATCCAAGAAGCTGAATCACAAACAATAGAAAGTTGGAAGAGTATTAGAAATGTCAGAAGAACATTTAGACAAATGGGATAGAGAACTAAATAGGAGTAGCGGCATCATTACCGATCGCAATAATACTCCTGTTTCAGCTTTGATTAGGACTTTAGCTAAGACGGTCAACGTTTGTGAACTAGAACTGCGAAAGATAAGACGTGATTATACTGATCTGTTAATTCGGGCGATACAACCCATACTATGGTTAACAATCTTTGGGGCTGCCTTCACTCATATTTCACAGAACTCGATACCATCGCTTGCTATCGCGATAAACGGTGGCCTAAACGGTATATCGTATCTCGAGTACATAGCCCCTGGCATACTAGCTCAATCTGTTTTATTCATATCTATTTTTACGGGGATTTCTATGATATGGGAAAGAGATTTAGGTCAACTTGACCGTTTGCTCTGTTCTCCAGTTCCTAGAACTGCCATAGTGTTAGGCAAATCATTCACCGGAGGCTTAAGAGGATTAATTCAAGCAGCAATCATTTTTGTTGTTGCGGTTGTCATGCAGATAAGCATTAACTTCAATCCATTGTATCTGATTGGAGTAGCAGCAATTGTCTTTACTTTTGGAATCGGCTTTTCTAGTCTATCAATAGCAATATCCACAATAATAAAAAGTAGAGAAAGAATATTCGGATTAGTACAGTTACTCACTATGCCATTGTTCTTTGCAAGCAACGCATTATA
>DATBGR010000016.1:0-2307 GCA_036557905.1 Nitrososphaeraceae archaeon
AAGATAAGACCTCAAATCCTACTATAACACCGGTCAGCCCAATAGCCTTTAAATTTCTCTATGCAAGAGAATTACAAGCTTGAGATACATATGGAATTAGAATTGACGCCAAAATAATTGCCATATTTAGTTGGTTGTCTAAAGATGGCAAACTACTTTTAGCTGCAAGAACGCTAAGAATATTTGCATATCGTTTTCTGAGCGTAATTCTTGCAATCTATCTAAAGCCTTCAGGGTTTAAATACACTATTAATTACAAAAGACGTTGGAGGACAGGTACAAAGAATTTTAAGATATAGACGAGTGGAGCTAATGAAAATCACATATAGAATCGTCAACTTATATATGTATTATTGAAACTTCTAAAACCATGAAAGGAAAAGCAACTGTGAGTATACACTACGTTTGCATTATTAAATTTCTAAAGTGTCTTTTTTCATGGGTAGAGTTACCTCTGTGGACTTCATATAACACCAATGAAATATAATCTTTAATTTCAGATTCTGTCATTGAAGCTTCAACCCCTGTCTTTTGAGTCAATACATCTGAATGTTTTTTTGCAATTGTCAAGACTGTAGATTGGACTTCTTGTTCCATTTGTGCTGTTCCCATGCTATGTAGAAACATTGATTGTTCGCTCACAGAGTTTCGGATAGAGACACGTAAAGACGTATCTTGAGAAACTGTAACTGCTGCAGAATATAGGCTCATGTATATCATATAACATGATAATCCAATGAAAGAGACTGAGACAATTCCATACGGTGGAAATTCAGCCTGTGCGACACTAACAGAACCAGCGATATAAAAAAGGACAGATCCAAATGCTGCAATTATCATATGCTTTCTAAGACTACTATCTTTTCGTAAAGTTCTAGCTACAGAGAAGAATGCTGCTCCAAATATGATTCCCGACAGAAGCGAACCCATTGAAACTATAAGAATATTGGTCATCGCATTTGCATCTCCTGATGGAGTAAAGTATCCCAAGACAAAAAGTGGAAATGAAATGAGATAGTAGATCATGGTCACTCCCATAACGAACCAGAACTTAATCTTACCCAACTTTTTGATGTACAGGTGTAACATCTTGACTGTTCCAATCCAAGTAAGAACATAAGCAACAAATGAAGCTATCTATCTGACTATATTAATTTGGCTTCCAATTGATTCGATACTAAACTCTGGGAAATTTGCTACATCAGCGGACGTTACTATTTGCTTCTTTTGAGTCAACATATCAGAATATGATCCTAGACTAGCTATTCCATTGATTACATATGCAATCATAGATAAAGCCAGTATTATCACCATAATATCCTTATTAGAATCTCTATACCAAGAGAAAAAAAGCCTTAGCTAAGAGAGATAGTATTACTATCCAGAGTCCATAACTAATGGCACGAGTGACATACAGAGTTATGATGTTATATTCATGCATAACTACAATCTGGAAGCTAACAAGAATAATTATAGCCATTAGTGTATACCGACTTATAGAAACTGCCATTTGCAAAGCATGAAGATGAGAAGCTCTGTCTTTTGTTTCTTTATTGATCCTCTTTGTATAATCTAGAATAAAATACTGCGTTATAATGTATATTGCTGCAATAGTGACAAAGATGGCGACTCCAGTACTTGACGAAAGTTGCTTTGGAATGAAATCTGCAATATAGCCAATCTGTGAATCGATCGTAATAGTAATTATTATTATTAACATGAGAATGAAAAGCCTCTTATCACTGCCGAATTTCAAATATGCAATAGCAAGATTAATTCGGCCCATCGTATCTCTAAGTTCACTTGCAGACTCCAGTAGAAAAGCTTTTATCGGAATTAAGAATATGTGTATTATTCATTTGCTATATACCATAACAGTAAAGTAATACTGATGTTGTTAAATAAAAAATTACATCAGCGGTTTTTTTTGGATATTTTACAAGACATATTTTCCTTCTCGTGTGTAGTTTGATTGCTAGCTATTATTATGGTCATTATTTAGAACTTGTATTATCATAAAAAGAAATCCTTACTCTTCCTAATATTGAAGTTTGCGAACTATCAATGGAAACCAAAAATAACAAAGAGAATTGTTTGTATTGACACGACTGTCCTCCCAAACAACTAAGTCACATGTCCAAATTTGTTTTACAAATACGACGAGGTGGTTGTTAAATCTTAAATATCGCCACTGATTACAACAAAAATTCAACCATGATTTCTGATTCTTAGAGTTAAATTCCACGTTGATACTCTATTTTCATTATACTCTCCTGTGATAACCGGACGCTTTGCTATTTTATATGT
>DATBGR010000017.1:0-32239 GCA_036557905.1 Nitrososphaeraceae archaeon
CGCGGGCATCGGACTAGCGCTTGGTTACATCAATCGCGAAGACCTGACGAAGCAGAAGTTCATTCGTGATTTCCTGCATTTAGAGAACAATCCCTCCGGCCGAATCTATCGCACAGGCGATCTTGGTCGGATCAATGAGAATGGCGAGATCGATTACCGCGGTAGGATCGACACGCAGGTCAAGATCCGCGGCTATCGCATCGAGCTCAAAGAAATCGAAGCGGTGCTTCTCGACCTACCGCAGATCGCCCAGGCCGCCGTAACGACATTCGAGCATGAGGAAGGCGTCGTCGAAATCGTCGCCTATTATGCTCTCAAGCAGGGGGTTATCGAGCTACCGCGTAGCGAGATTTCGCGAGCGCTGCGTAGCAAGCTTCCAGTTTACATGGTGCCGGCCTTCTTCGAGCAGGTCGACGCCATACCGATGACGCTGAGCAATAAGGCCGACTACAAGAGGCTGCCCAAACCTCAGTTACAGCATTTTTCTGCAGCGCAGAGTTATGTCCCACCGAAAACCGACCGCGAGCGCATGGTGCATGCCGCGCTTACCGGGATTATTCGCGCCGAACATTTCTCGACCGAGGCCCACTTCTTTGATGATTTAGGTGCTAACTCGCTATTGATGGCGCGAGTCTGTGCTACAATCCGCAAGAATACTGGCATGTCTAATGTGTCAATGCGCGATATCTACATGCATCCGACCATCGCCAGGCTCGCGCATTATCTCGATTCGTCGTCGATTGACAGTTCCGTCGTCGCAACCAAGCCGGAACGCTTCCATGTTCCGTCGACCCTATCGTACGTTACATGCGGTGTTCTGCAGATTGGGTTCCTCGCAGCCTATCTGTTGTTCGACATCTGGATCCTCTGGGACGGTTTTCTATGGGCGTTCGCCTCTCACAGCGTGGTGGAGCTTTACTGGCGCAGCGTCGCCTTCGGCGCAGGAGTGTTTGTTCTGCTGATCGCGGTTCCCATCGCGGCGAAATGGCTGCTTATCGGCCGCTTCAAGGCGCAATCGATTCCTATCTGGAGTTTTGCATATTTCCGCTTCTGGGCCGTCAAGACCCTGATGCGCACGTCGCCTGCGGCTGCCTTCATCGGAACACCGCTCTACAACGCCTATCTGCGCCTGATGGGCGCCAGGATCGGCCGCAACGTGATCCTGAAGTGCGCGTATGCGCCGGTCTGTACCGACCTTGTGACAATAGGTGACAATACCATCGTCCGCAACGAAACAAGCCTGCTAGGCTATCGAGCGCAGTCAAATTTTATCCATATGGGCCCGGTGAAGATCGGCAGTAACAGTTTCGTCGGCGATAGAAGCGTACTTGACATCGACACTGCTATGGGCGACAACACGCAGCTTGGTCATGCCTCGTCGCTGCAGAGTGGCCAGCGTGTACCGGATGGCAAGCACTACCATGGCTCGCCTGCTGTCGAGACGTCCTCTAACTATTGCACAATCGAGGCAAAGAACGGTGCTGCACTGCGAGGCGTCGCCTATGTGTCGCTCATCCTCGCGACACTGCTCTTGATCGCCGTGCCTGTTGCTGTGATCATCGTCTCTATCATCTATGATCTGTATTCGCCGGCGACTGGCGACAGCGACAGTTTCTCCATGTCGACCCCCTCCCTGTTCGCCTTCTCAGCGGCGATGTTCTTCGGGGCGATCGACCTCGGGCTGGTAGCCGTGTATGTCGTTCCGCGTCTCTGCATGAAGGCGTTGCGGCCTGGCGTGACCTATACGAATTTCGGCTTCCACTACCTACTGCAGAGCATCGCCGGGGCCGTCAGCAACTCAGGCTGCTTCGGCTCGCTGTTTGGCGACTCGTCATTCATTGTGACGTACATGCGCTACGTCGGCTGGAACCTGAACACGGTCTATCAGACCGGCTCGAACATGGGTACCGACCAGGGGCACGACAACCCGCTTCTCTGTAATATCGGCAGCGGCACGATGGTTTCAGACGGGCTAAGGATGATCAATATGCAGATGTCAGCAACGTCGTTCCGGCTTGCCGAGTCGAAGATAGGCGACAACAACTTTCTGGGCAATTTCATCTCCTATCCGCCGAATGGTCACACCGGAACTAATGTCCTGTTGGGCACCAAGACCATGGTCCCGATCGATGGCCCTGTGCGCGAGAACGTGGGGCTGCTCGGCTCGCCGGCCTTTGAGATTCCGCGAAAAGTCGATCGAGATCGCGACATCAACGCGTCGATCGATGAGCATACGCGTCTCGCGCGGCTGCGCCAGAAGAACTCGTACAATTTCTTCACTGCTTTGATCTTCCTCGCCGGCCAGGGCGTGGCAATGTTTGTCACGTTCGTGCTCGGGCAAGCTGCATTCGCAAGCTACGATACTTTTGGCATCTTCGCATTTTTCGTATCCATCGTGGCGATCATCGCCGTCAATATGGCCTTCTTCATTGTGCTTGAGCGCGCGAGCATGGGCTTTAAGCGACTCAAACCGCAGCTTGCCTCGATCTACGATCCATATTTCTGGTCGCATGAAAGGTACTGGAAGCTAACATCTTTCCCGATCTTGGCCATGTTCGCCGGCACCCCGTTACGCGGCTTGCTGCTCCGCGCTATGGGTATGAAGGTCGGTGCCAAGCTGTTCGATTGCAGTGGGGGCGTCCCGGAACGCTCGCTGGTCGAAGTCGGCGATTACGCCAATCTGAACGAGGGCTGTGTGTTGCAGGCACACTCGCTCGAGGAAGGCGTGTTCAAGTCCGACTATATCCGTTTCGGCAACAGATGCTCTGTCGGCCCGGGGGCCTTAATTCACTACGGTGTCAGCACCGGAGACGACGTCGTGCTCGACGCCGATTCCTTCCTGATGAAGGGCGAGATCCTGGACTCTCATACGGGGTGGAGTGGCAATCCGGCAAAGCTGGTGCGCCGCCATTTGACTCAGGCCGAGGCTTGCATCCAGCACGTCACCGACGCCAACCTCCGAAACGAGCTAGCCCTGGGGTGAATTGGATATCGGTCCACCACTACATGCCAGAAAATCCGATTGCAAAGCTGTTCTACACCAGCTTCGGCTTCTTGGAAGTGGGGCGAGGCGACAGTCAATGATATGACTTCTGATAAAATACCTTTAAACGACGAGTATTTTGAGCAATTACTTGACGAGGAAGAATCTGGAAGTCATAAGAAATTGAATCAACTTGCCAAACTGATGCTAATTCGCAATGCAAAGTTACAGGCTGAGATAGTAAATAAAATAATAAAGCAATTTCCTGATATGCCAGGCCAATGGATTGCTGCTGCACAGTATATTTTATTTTCAGTCATATCTTCATACCTACAAGTAGCAGACCAACATGGATTGGATAGAGATATGACTCTTATCGAGGCAAAAGATTGGATTAGGCGCTCGATACTAGCTCAAACTGCCAGGATAATAGCAGAAATAGATGCTTATCCTGACATTGCAAAGGTTGAGAATTGGTACCAAAGTCATGACCAACTTCGGAAACTTTTCGACGACGAATCTAAAAAGCGTTGACTTGAGATAAGAATGACTAACAATAGTCGACATGCCATCTACTCCATTGTTCGCCTTTGGCTACGCACTCAGCTATGGCATTCCAGATATTGTCAACCCTGAATCTAAATCGTAGGTCATGTAGGGTGTGTTTGTCTGGTGGGAGACTTTCGATAATGACACCGATGACAGTGATGATACTGTAGAGACTCACAGTACTAAATTTGAGGCGCTCCACTGACTCATACTAATAAGGGTCATCCTGTCGTTTATGGGTACGTTAAAGAGCAAGTCTATACATCAGATATCCCGTTTTACATAATATTTATAATCCTGCGTGCCGCACATCTATATTAGAAGACAAATTCCGAAATAATGATGCCGGACTTTACAAAAATCGATATCGTCCGATTTGTTACTTTATTATATAATAACAGGATTAAATATGCTAGTCCACGTTAGATTGCTACTATCTATAAATATCAATTTGCATTATCGGTTAATGGGCTGGAGCACGCAAAAACATTATTCCACATCTGATCACGTGTGCAACTTTTCATGTATAGCTGCATCTAACCTGATTCCCGGATATTCTTGTCGCTCTTCTAATTCTAATTCCATTGCCATCTTTCATATCCTTTGAGTAAATACGGAGTAATGCGTGTTCTCCATCCTCCCACGTCATCTCGAACTTCTCGCCTGCATACTCGCTTAAAGAATCTGTACCAAAGTGCCACATCGTTACGATCCAAGAGTTATGGTTTGGAATGAGAATTTCGCGCAAGTCGGATACAGTATGCGCGCAGCCTGTTAATAATGCTAATAGCCGTTCCTCTATTGACGTCAGTAGATTTGACAAGCGAATAAGACCTTCGTGATCAACAACTACAGGTTTCATAGAACAGGCTACGATGACGCTGACAGTGTCAGAATGGTGTATGACAGTCTTTGCCTCCATGTTATGAATCCTGACAGGCAATAGAGAAATGTCTATACTCACTTCATTAGGTATCAGCTCGGGATGAGTACGACGTATGGTTGACCAGATCCCTTCAGCATTGAATTTAAGGCGGATATCATGGACAGAGTGTCTTTGAGAAGGCAAGTTATCGATAAATGACACTGATGACAGTTGGGGGTGGAGATATAGATTGACTTTCCGAGATGGTCTCGGTTGATTCAAAGATCTCACTTTCGGGTTCGCTTATTGAATTTCCTTGAGCATCAACCTCAATTTCTTTTCTCTTTTTCTTTGAAAGCGCTTCCGTGTTTCTTATAGAACCCATAGATCGCGCCTCTTTGGCATCTTCAAATTGTCTATACCAGAACATGCACTCATCTTCTTTCTCAGTTACCTCATGTTCTAACTGCTGAAGTCTACTTTTGTATTCCTGGCATTTGCAATTTGGGTCGCCATCCTTGCGCTGCAAATTGATATTAGCACTGGTCATGATTGTCCAACTTCCGAAAATCTAGCAAGATGAACGGCTGAGTAATTTTTACGGGATAAGCCATCGTGATGTTTCATTTTATCGAGATCCATTTTTCTAATGCTCTAGTCATGATTAATGTCGCTACTTTATTGCCGCTGTTAGCTGCATCTTGCAGTTCACGCAACAGAATATAGGATAGTTTCTGCAATTCTATGTCGGAGGTTGTCTGCTTGGTAGATGTTTCGGCTTCTCCAGAGGCGATGGTTGGGCCCAACATTATCTTGCAACAGCCTCCAATTTTTCGTCATCTGAACTTTTGCACTTCTGGGTTCCAGCTTAACTAATCTTCTGACTATCCATGTCTTAGGACTATCCAACTTCCTCTTTAGATATTCAAGGTTCTCATATGTCTGAGAATCCATAAGAATAGTATATGATGATATCCTATGAGATATTACAGGATCCTATGAGATACTACTATATCAAAGAACTTGCGAAAGCCGTGACATTCCATCAATGCAGTCATTTTCCAGCCCTGTGTGCGGGATCTTGTGCCTGTTTTATCTAGAAGGATATTGATTGCATGACTTATGGTATCAGGTTTTAGAGGCTTGGGTTTTGATACCATCATGTTGCACGTTGTATCAAATTTAGTGCGGAACAGTACAGTATCTGGCTGCAACTTCTCACCCAGTCTCTGACGCCACTCCAAGTATTGATCGATTAGTTTAGTGCACTCTGGAGTGCAGAATATCGTATATTGTTCTTGTTCTCGTTTGTAAACGATGATTTTATGTAAGTTGTATTTTTCTATCTTTTGTAAATCTGTTAGTCTAAGGCTAGTTAGGGCGCCTCTTCTAAGACCGGCTGAAGCCATCATTAAGATCATGCAGCGGTCTCTTAGACCAGCTCGATCTAGCAATGCCTTTATCTGGTTTCTGGTATAAGGAACGTCCTCTACTACGCTTCTTAATCTGCCCTTGAATTTCTTTAGTCTCTTCCAGTTTATAGTAATATCGTTCGTTTCATAGTAGTGGGTAATAGCTGAAGAGTAGACTGATATTGATGCTGGTGATACCTTTCTGTCTTCACGTAGGTAGATTAGGTAATCCCTAATCAAACCTTCTAGTTTCTTAGGTTCAATCTGGAGCATTTCGTCATAGTTGTCTATCTTACAGAAGCGCATAAAGTAAGGAAACGATCGTCTGTATGTTCTACGCGAGGATTCACTATCTAAACTATTGATAAAGTTCTTGTATGCATCTGATGATTCATTGATTATGATATCTGCTGTCTGCAATGTAACAAGATTGTTACTTTGAAGTAGTATTTAATCATATAATGTGGTAGGACTAATAGGTTTTAATCGTAAATTATTTCTTTTTCTAGACAAAAATCGGTACTGAAAATAGAATGATCTGAATTACAATACTGTTATCTTACATTGGTGTTAGATTGATATCTGTAAAGAGACATGCATCTAATTTTGCAATATATCGAGATTTATAATTCTCATTATTGGGTATTCATTACACAAATATTAGAACTAACTATAAGCTGATACTGGCCAGCTAGCTAGCCTTTGATTTTATCAAATGCTTTCATGACAAAGGGTAATTTTTCTAACAAATCAGTTGCTATCATGTGAAGGCCCACCTGATCATATACCTTACTTGCGGCTAGTCCATTAAAATATATGCCCAATACAGAGGCTTCAAAAGGATTCAACTTTGTTAGATAGCCAGAGATCAAACCCGACAAGACATCTCCACAACCTCCAACCGTCATCGCAGGAGTAGTTCTGCTAACTAGAGCACTACGGACATCATTATCAAAAAATGAGGAAATAAAATTAGTAAATCCTTTGAGAACGATAGTTATGCCGTACTTTTCTGATAACCTACAGATATTTGAAATATGTTCGCTTTGATTATTCCCGATGTCCTGTTCAAAAATCCTTCGATACTCTCCAGGATGTGGAGTAATAACCGCATTAGTGCCTGATATTACTTTCAGGATCTCTGGTACAAGTGCTGAAGCGTCAAGCAACAACTTTGTGCCAATAGATTGTAAACCATTGATTAAAGTGGCCAAAGCTGCTGGATTAGCAATTGTCATTCCCATCCCTATGGCAGCTGCATCAGGTTTTTTTGGAAGATTAGATAAAAGCCAATTGGCAGAACGTGTAGTTAATTCGTCAGTGGACAAAGGTAAAGCAATAATATTTGGCGAATGTGATCTAACCGATACTATATTAGATCTAGGCACAGCAGTATAAACCAAATCCGTCCCTGATCTCAAAGCAGATAGCGACGCAAGTATTGGCGCACCGTGATAGATTTTATTTCCTCCCACTACTAGAACGGTACCATTATCTCCTTTTTTAGATGATGTCAATCTTGTAGGTACAATGCCTTTTACGAAATCATACGATACCTCTATTCTTAACATTTCTTATTATATGAAACTTATATAGACATCATACTTATCTATAATAGTACCGACAGACAAGCTCATTTTTATCTTCTATTTATTTTTCTATTTTCTACGCCATATCATAAAATTAGGCTCTAAATAGACTTGCTGAATATCACTAGTATTTATTGATTTAGTGCATTACTTGCCTTAATTGTGAACTGCTTCCAATACTGAACTTAATATTCAAAAATCGAGGCCCAACGGGATATAACAGTTAAACATCATATTTTCGTAATAGTACTGATGTCCCATGATACAAAAAAAATAGAATACAAAAAGCTATCTAAAAATGAAATAGAAACAGAGATCACGAAAATTCAGGGATGGAAGATAACTGAAACAGGAAAGATTAGTAAGGATTTTCGGTTTAAGGATTTCGTTCAGGCATTCGGTTTTATGACAAGAGTAGCTATAGAAGCAGAAAAAATGAATCATCATCCAGAATGGTTTAATGTTTATGATCGTGTAAAAATTGAATTAGTAACTCATGACCTTGAAGGTATAAGCACATATGATATCAAATTAGCCGACACAATCAACAAATTGTACCACGATAGCGAAAGATAATAAGAAGATAGAAAGTTATAGACTGGAACGTTAGCGAAATTGCCTAAACTTGTGATAATCAAAATAACATATATGCATCCAAGCGAGTGCCCCATGATATTATAGATTTACAGAGGTACATACCGTGGTATTGTTCTTTTTATTACTAGCCCGAGATTTCTTATCTATACAATCTATCCAAGAGACTCTGAAAATTGCCATAAATGCAATAATGCAATAATGCATAGTTCCTCTTCTATAGTGTCATACCTCTATACATATGCAACGGTACAACTAGTGTATTTCAGCAAACGAATCTATGATGTACGTATAATTCGATTACATGTTCAGCGATACATGTAGCGCTTCAAGTACATCTCTGCGTTATGCCGATGACGATCTAACGCTTCATTTATTGAACTCAAGTCCCCTAAGATTTCATATCTCTTTAACAACGCCGGGATTACCCTTATAACATACTCTATAGGATAACAAGCGGTCATCAAGTGTTCATGCATGAGTCTTGATAATTGACTTTTGCTGCATTCTTTGTGGTAGATCTCTGTGCCGGTCGTTGATCCTTTTGACGACAAAGAGTAATCTGTATCAATTTGGTTTATTTTTTGAGATAATTCTGTTAAGAAGTCGTCTACGGCTTTGTGGTTTCAACTGTCAAGTAAAACCCATCGGTCCAGATATTCAAATATAGATTCTATACTCTCGGATGAATAATAGGGTTTAGGCATTCTTCTAATTTTCTCACTTGGAAGATAATGTATCTTGAGATCCACTGGACATTTGTGGCCAGTCATGAGTTTGACTATATAACTGCGCACCGTCACCCTGTTGAGAGATTGAATATGTAACTCTAAGTATCTTGCTTGTCAATGAGCTCACTTGAATAGATGTTAGCCATAGATATCATTGCGGAGAGAATCCTGCCAGTAATATCATGAAGAAATCACAGACCGTGTCTAAGACGGAAATCTATTTTAATATAATATCATTTAAGAGGAATAAATGAAGGAGAAAGAGGTAAGAGAACTGCATGATGTTTGCAAACTGCTGTCCAATCTTAAATCTCAGATAATAACAACAAATCTGCCTCATTTTGGAAATGATGCACTTTTTTTCCAGAATGACGAGATCACGACTGGCCTGATAAACAATACAACAGAAATAAAAATTCATTTACTGACAGGACAACTCATTTACTCTTGTAACGAAGATAATTTCTCTGTAAATTTAAGAGATAAAGATTACGCTGATATAATTGCACAAGAAATACTTAAACTGGTAACAAAATATGGTCTTGTATTGCCACCGTCAATCGACGTAGCAAGAATTAGTGAACAACAACTACTCTCATTTCATACATTCGCGCTAAAGGCTAAAAAGAGCCTTGAATTATTTCGTATGATGATTGAAAGTGGAAATTATACCCTAGTTCATCTTTGGCCAGAAGGATTTGATTTTTCTATGGAATGGTTTACAGGAAAAAATGATGAAGAGCAAATAGGTATAGGAATATCACCAGGTGAAGAACAATATGAAACACCTTATTTGTACGTAAATCCCTATCCCTTTAATAAACAAGTTATAGAGACCAAATTACCGATAGGAATATGGCACACCAAAGAATGGAACGGAATAAAAGTTGAATGGGACAGGGATCTCGAAAATTATTCAGAATATAAAATCGCGCAAATTATCTACGAGCTGTACTTGATTGCCAAAAATAATTTTCGGCTATGAAATGTAAAAAACGCAGATAACTATAGTCCAGGAAATTAATGTCGCAATGAAACTTGGTAGGTAACGATTACTAGCACAAAATTTAATCCTTCAGATATTTGACATTATTGAATGCACCATAATCATCTTCTTCTTTAAGTTTGATCACAATGGTATTGCTTATCTTACTAAATATCCTCTGCCTCCTCTTGTTAGTAAATATCCATCCCAAAACTACATCAAAAGGAAGCAAAAACGACTTACCAAAGCTTTCTATTGCAGCAATCTTCGGGTCTATAAGCTTCCCGGATAAATCAGTTGTCTTTAAATGCAATAGCCTTTTACCAATTGATTGTCCTGTTTTGAATTCGAAGCAAGTCCAGTATGCAAGAAATACAACACTGGAAATAATGTAATGTAACGGTTCTATACTCTTGTATGCCCTAACCATGTTATTATCAAACCAAAATGGTAAGGATAATGCAGCGAAGAGTATCCCAAGGCCTATGGATACAATAATAAAATCTATCAGCCAAGCAAGGAATCTGTCTGTCCAGCTAGCAAGAACTAGATTCGAAGGAACGCCCATCTCTCCGGTTGAAAAATTTGACACTTTCTGTAATAGAAGCGTGACCGAGATATAAAAAGTTGTAACGTTTGGTGATACTATTCAAAATTAGACATCTGTGTTGTCTGTGCTATACTAAACGACCTACTCTTGTGTATGCGTTTTGTATAATTCGCTCATACTCCTTACCAGATAACCTTAACAGTCTTTAGCTATGGACTATACTATTCTTAATGCCTGAGTCTAGAAGATTTTTCTACATATGTCAAAAGTATAAAATTTAGTGGGCCGGAGTCTGATAGATCAAGGCTGATGACACCACCTGTTTGCCCAGCGTAATTGTTTTCTTGTCGAGAATGGGTTGTGTAACTCCATATGGATCCTTACCGTTAGGGACATACTTACTGATATCGTCACCCTATCCTCCGGATAAAATTATTATATGACTCGAGTATCCCAGGAAATGGATCTCTCCGCTTTAAGTGAAGTGATCGGTGCCATAACTAACTGAGTCCTTGTCATTTGCATTTGTACAGTAGGTTAATGCCCTCGGGTGGAACACCGTAAGCGACTACAACCATGCCCTCTGAAATGGACTTGCGCGCATTCGTTATCTCCCAATCCGCAGAACTTGGACCCTTAAACATGAACAACTCTCAAATCCGACGTCATCACCTGCTAGGAGAAGATGAGGCATTACTATGTTACAAAATCCATTTACATACCCTTTTATGAAATCGCGTGTATGGAACTGGAAGCCTTTCCTGGTTGTATTATATAGTAGTCGTTAATTTAGTTTGAATGTTGACAAAATTGTATTATAATCTTATAGACAATAATTACGGATCAAGAGTTTGTACTTTATGTTCATAATCTTGGAATATCACTATCTATTATACAACTAATAGGTATGAATAGAATTCATATTATTTTAGGAACAGTAATAGCGACAATATCTCTATTACTAGTTACAGCAGCAATGATGTCAGATCAGCAGTCCGCATTCGCACATAAAGGCTACTATTATTACGGTCATCATCATAATAATCATCATGATGGTGGTAGTGCAGCAGCCGCTGCAGCAGCTGGAGAAAGTGCCGCTTCAGCAGCAGCCGCAGGTGGTAGTGCAGCAGCCGCTGCAGCAGCTGGATCAGATGATTAAGTGATATATCAAAAAAATGCGACGGGGGTGGGTATGCAAACAGACATGCATATAGAAAACCTGCAGTAAAGTATGAATATTACTAGATTTCTTTGAAAGGTCTAAACTGTGTTTTTATTGTTCCTTATTTTGTCTACATTGTATTAATGTTAGATCAATCCCAAGTATGCTAATACAAACCAAATTCTTATTCTGAATGCATAATAGGCCTCTTTGACAATATTTCGGATAAACGTTTTCCATAACGCATCTTTAAAGGCTATCATCTTGTACTTTTTATAAAAATGTCCTTGCTGTATTTGTAGTTCTTTTGGGATATATATTGGTATCACAAATATAACAGTACCAGTCCTTTTGTGTATGCTTGTCTCAAACGGATAATGCTCTGCCAAGTAGCTTCGCACTTTTCTTCTAAAGCAGACCACTTTGATCGAAGTGATATTTTGCTACCGCATCTTCTCCCTGCGGCAAATCAAGGTTCAGATTCAATAGATGCTTGCGTCTAATCAAAGTCTGCCCAAATACGCCATGTTTCACCCTCGTAAGGTCAGCAACCACTTTAACCCTGTAATGATCAATCCTGCATCCTTCCACTGCATCAAACTCATTCATGCGTTCTGACATCTGGCTATACCATCCATATTTAAGTATTATATCAGAATCAATTACAGCAATCCATTCAATCTTTGCAACACTGAAACCAAATTGTGTAGCCTGACCAAGATTATGTTCTGGTTTATGGTAAATCTCAATATTTTCGTACTGAGATGCAATCTTAATGGTGTCATCAGTTGATCCTCCATCAACAACTATTACCTTACGAACAGGTATTTCTTGAAAAATGGAGTCTAATGACTGCTTTAGTATCTCTGCTGAATTTTTGTTCACGTAATTGCATATATCCTTTCCTCGGACATAGGGATAAATATGATAAGCATTTGAATTTAAAAGTTGGGCAAACAGTTCAATTGTTTTCAAATAAACTGGTTTAAGCTGACTGTTGCATACGATATATGAATAGAAGAACAACTCGCAGAATTAAAAGGTAAAGTTACAAATCAAAGAGTATTGGATGTAGAAGGACCCTCGATTGAAACGTCTGTATCTTCGATTAAGTCTTATTGATCTAACGAATAACAGAACATCTGGTACACTATACCGCTTAAAAGTTTGAGATGTTAGAGATTTCCTCTGACAGATTAAAGGTATACACTTCAAAGCGAATTCGTGACGTATCATTCACAAATAATAGTAAAACATAGTGACTATACATACGATTCACTGAGCTAAAATATTGTATTTGGACTATTCAACTGCGTATGCATGCATGCTTGCACTTGGCATTATGGTGAGCATAATCTGGACATAAACAAGCCCAACCTGATTCAGTTGCAATGACGTTGTAAGTGTTATAACCAGATTTCGATCTTACCCTATAAGTTGATTCATCAATCATCGAATACGCGCCGCTTGTTTTAGCTACGAGTTCGTCTTGTTCTTTACGGTTAACGAGTTGTCTAGGCATCATTAGGCACCGCGTGCCTCTTGATAGAAATGCATACAAACTTTCTTCCTTGGCTATGTATACCGATGTCTATATATACTGAGACATTGTTCGATAAATTTGATCTCTCAATCAAGAAAATGTTTTAATCTGGTATTTTTCACACCTATTATAAAAGACACTATTTTCGAATAATTAGTACTGCTCTGGTCGGTCCGAAATAACCTGATTGGATTTCGACTACGAGAGTTAAATTATGATTTAGTCAACATATTGTACAAGTATGAATTTTCTATCTTTAGTTTTCCAGACTTATCGGTAGATGACCACCCCTCTTTGCAGAATTAATATTGTATTTGATCATGTAGTCAGAAAAGTCCAATCTCCTTAACTGGCTGCACTCATATAACCAATTTCTTATTGTGCCGTAAACCTCATCAGCAAAACACTTTCTAATATTAATAATGTAAGGCACCAAAATGCACCACACAACAAATTTCCTATAGTCATCTAATGGAGTTTCCAATAGTTTTCTATCCATGATATTCTAGTTGAATTTGCGGTCTGCCCGCGCCATTGTAGGAAACCTAGATTGCGCGAGTTTTTTTATCTATAAGCCATCTCCTAAAATCACGCAGCAGATAGATTATCGCAGGTTTTTAATCATACCATCACTGTAGGATTTCAACAGCCTGCACGCATTTCGAATTTGTTGTTCCTGGGATTCTAACCAGACATGAATTTATAGATGGCCTGTGCTGCGGATCTCCCTTTTTATTAGCTAGAAAATCCTCTGCAAATTGCATGAATTTAGTGGTGAGATCTTTTCCAGTAGAATCCGTAGATTTGGCAAATACTTCTTCATCTAAGATAGATCCTGCTACAGGCGGGTAGATGTGATAACCGTTGCCAGTCAACAGCGTGGTCGGATGGCCATACATTGTGCTTTCGATTTTCTTCAAGATTCTATTTACAGCTCTAACGAGTTTATCTTTCGAACCAAAGTCCTTTAGATCTATATCTATCATTAAAAAACTTGGTGCAGTTCTATTGATACCATCGTATTTAGTAAATGATGGATAAGCGTTGATCCTGCAGTCCTCATAGTTTGATGCTATCCGAGTGCAAGCACAAGTCACAAAGTCTAGTTATAATGATGAATGGAATAAATGGTATAATGATGCCATCGGCGGATTTTCCTATTGTGTAGATCCAGATCATACAGACGTGTATAATCTGGTTATCAATATGGATATTGTACAGGAATAGCTAGTATGCATGGCAGTGGCGGAAGTAGTGATGTAAGTAGAAGTTCAAACTCGAAAACCGAAGCACAATTGATAGGAGGCAGTACATTACGTAGAGTTTCGAGAGCAACAATCCGATCAGTATTGTAATTGAGAATACTGGGGACAAGTCCGCGACAATTCTTCAATACTATGCAAAACTCAGCCCATCATCATTTATAAAAGACAGGTCAATAGCAAGTTGCTTTTTGAAACTATACAGCTGAATATGCTGAACAAGCATAACAGCAAAGAAAATTGAATGTCTCGCCAATATTCTATCGGTTCAAAAACTAAGAGGCAAACGCATCAGATCTTAAATTAGAGTATCATCTTTTCAGTTATGAGGATAAGGAACACTACACGATGAAGAGAGGAAGGCCTCTTGCTGGTTTGTTGGTTACTTCCATTCCCAAACCTTCAAATAGAAGCTACCTCCTTCGTCGATGTCCAACTCCCAAACTCCCGGCAAGCTATTTAACCTTGCAAATTTCGGCGAGGAAGCCTGCCAGATAACTCCACCCCGCCAGCTCGCCTTTAGGCCACTTCCGGTAGGTCGGCCCCTTCCATGAGCCCACACACCTACAATGTCCCCATCTTTGGTTGTGCAAATTCCATTGAACTCTGCAATCAAGGTTCCTCCATGAGGGGTTGCGACGCCTGTATAGATAGATGAATAGTCTGTACCGAACAATTTGCCAGTTCCCTGATAGGTCGCTTCCACTTTTCCGTCGGGGAGTGCCCTTATTCCTGCGAACTTTCCAGTTTCTTCGAATGCTAAATCTCCTAGAGCCATGTGACCGTAGAATCTATGATTACTATTTATGCGTTCTCAGTTCCCGAAAGGCTCTGTAAAGTTAAGGAAAAAAGCTATAGGGTTCTTTCTCGTTTTTTTGTATGTGATATATCAGATAAAAAATAGAACTGAGCCTAAAGAAATGGTATATGCGTTGCATCTTTACTTCAATGGTCTTTCGTTAAGAAATACTTCCAAGGCCTTGTCCAAATTTGTTACAAGAAGCCACACTGCTGTAAAAGATTGAATCCAAAAGTATAATCCTCAGAGGTTGTATTACAATAAGACCAAGATCTTCGAATTCATACTATACGAAACCCAAATCAAGGTTGGTTCTGAGCTAATTAATTTGGCTCTGGGTTGCAATAGAGCCTGAAATATTGTGCACTCTATTTCAAACGCGACTCGACTCCGTTGTAAGTATTGGCTTCGCTTCCTATGGAATTCGTATGTTGGTCCTAATTCCAGTAGTTGAAATGACATTACAGCAATATTGCGTATAAGTAATTATACTACAATCAAATACTATTTGAAATGGCATTGCTGGTCCGGACGTAATGCTATATAACTTGATTAATTGTTTTCACCTTTCAGTTGTAATATTTCTTGTAGATATCTCTGAGTTTAACTACAGATAACGTATTGGTCAAGTTATTAAATTCACTTTTAGACATGAGGGTAGTAGTTAAAACAGACCGTAATAATTAAGTCAATTCAACATGCCATTGCCCAATAACAATTCAACTATTGACTTCAATCTATATTAATTTCCAGATCGTATTTAATATTTAGATCTGCTTCCCAATATCTGAGAAATTTAAGAGGTGACGTGACATTTAGATTGCATGAGGTAATTCTCCCTATATCTAACTTACAAATGTTCCATCTGTAAACTATAACCTATCTTTAGATGAGAAGGATTCTGCTTATGCTTATTGGACAATGGGATAACAACCGCCAGTTTCGTCATTATCGTGTTTTTCATATCTCTGTGGACACGGCTTGTCGGGGAAGCAATGTTGATTTTCATTCATAGAGTATCCCGATGGACATTTACCAGTTATTTGGTCTGGTTTGCATTTTTCCTGCTCTGGATGAATTAAGCAACTATCATCAGGTGTTGGATCTTGATTTACTTGTAATTGTTGTTGATCTTGACATGCTTGATCCAGATTGCTACCGCAAGAGTTTGAGGATAGTGACAAAGATGGTTTGTGCATTGGTCTATTATTATCTGCCCTATCCACAAAGATATTCTGAATAACAGTACCATTAATATTGTCATTCACAACTCCTTCATTACCATTATTACCATGATAGATCCATACATTGTCTGGATTTACATTAGTCGAAACTTTTGACACACTTTCAATTGCATACGCATTCAGGTTACCAGTCATATTTCCAATGACATTGAATGAGGAAATGAGAGGAGATGAAGTTAATGTCATAAAGAGAATTACAAGGGAGAGTGTGTCATTCTCCTTTATCACTTTCTAGGTTACACTTTAGAATTATATAAGCAATTGGGTGTAAATAGTAAAGAAAGTTACCTGATTAGGATACAGATCTAACATTAGAATTGCCCAAATTTTATTAGACTAATCCGTTATAATTTATCTAATATCCAATATTTGTCGAATATATATTAAATTGGACTTGTCGATAGTAGTAGTTGACCTCCGGTAACTAGTATAACAGGTGAAAGAAATTATGGGCTCTAGAAACCACGCTTTTTGAATACCGTTAGAGCTTTCTAGATGTATGATCCAATATGGATGTTGAAAGAATCAAGATATGTTAGGCTGGCTAATAGTATGTACCGTGTCTTGAGAAATTCTATGATGCCATTGTTTCTTCACTTGGAGAGCAACCATGTCTTTACGATATGGCAGCATTTAGTATTACTTACAATAAGATAGTACTAAGGTAAGAGTTACAGGATGCTTGTCGAGTAGTTAGTCGAGGCGCATTATCTTAGATTATTTTTGGGATTATCACGAATTCCTCATTTTACAACATTGGAGAAGTTGACAGACAGAATCAATAATACATTGCTTGAAAAGATAATTTCATCATTCATTATAATTAGTGGTACCAAGCATATCTTTGTAGGAATAGATCCAACAGGATTTAAGATAACTCATCATTCACAATATTATACTGAACGAACAGCAACCAGAAGAAAATATGCGAAATTATCTATTTGAGCCGATGTATTAAAACAAATTATCTGTAACATTAAGATAAGACGAGCTCCTACAAGACATGATGATATAGATTTTAAACCAATCATAACAAGGGCATCAAATATACTTCCATTATCTGTAGTTACAGCTGATAAGGGTTATGATAGTGAAGATAATCATCTTTTCGTAAGAGAGGAATTACATGCATTCAGTGTAATCCCAGCTCGATATGAACGTGTACCGATACAGAGAACACATAGCAGATATAGAATGCAGATGATACGTGGATATAACGAACTATTGTACAATCAACGAAACAAGGATGATGCCACCATAATGTTTGTCATAAAACGACTATTTGGAGAATATATTTCTTCAAGGCTAGTAAAAACACAAAACAAGGAACTATTATCATTCAGGTGCATAGGCTATAACATGCACAGGCTAACGAATAATATTGTCAATGTTAAATTATCCAATTTGTGTTTGATCCAATATTAGCAATTTTTACATATTATGATTAATTTATACATTAGTATATGAAACATCTTGAACCATCTCAATTTGATAACTTATTGTCCTCACACGAAAAAGCGCTGGTGATGTTCTACGCTGACTGGTGTCCTTACTGTCAAAAATTCAAACCAATGTTTGAGTCAGTTGCAGAACAAGAGAATAAAAAATCTACTCTGAACAGATATAAAATGTATGGCTCTAAAGTGAATGATGATGATAGTCCGCTTTGGGATAGGTTTTCAATAGATGCCGTCCCTACCATGATAGCATTCGACGACAGAGGCGAAATCATATCAAGAAGAGATGCTAAACGTGGAGTGGGTCTTAATAAATCAGATCTAGATTCCATATTAGAGGAAATCCAATGAATTACTTAATCGTCTAGATGAGACAGGTTCTGAACTCGCCTCGCCTCCTATTTTAAATATTGGTCAATCCAGCTGATTGATAAATCTAATTAAACGAAAGATTCACAAGTTGTAGGGCCTTAGGACACTAATTTTGTAAAGGAATTCGGAGGTACGTAAAGATCTTCAAAAAGGCTCGGATTAATAATTTTTGCTAAAATCTCTAAACCAACTATCGACCTAGGTCCCGGTTTGCTAAAATAGGCATTGGCATTAACCACATAGACTTCATTGTTCTGTACAGCTCGTAGCGATTTCCAGTTATCAATGTTGTCTAGTATTTTTACTTCACTCAAAGTTCTATTCAAATTAAATCCACATGGCATAAGAACAATTTTATCAGGATCAAATAGTTCGATTTCATTCATGGACATGCGACGTGATGGCTTGCCTCGAGAGCTTATCCCATTTATCCCTCCTGCAATAGTCACCATTTGCGGAACCCAATGACCTGCAGTATAAAACGGATCGATCCACTCGATGCATATCACATTTGCCTTACGGTGATTTTTTCTGACGATATTCTCACCATTAGAGACTCTATTGGCTATATGATTAATTCTTTTTTGCAAAGATGCTACCATCTTATGTCCTTCCTCTACCTTGTTTACTTTTTCTGAGATGCTTATTATGCTATGTAAAATATCGTCGAGATCGTGTGGATCGAGAACTAGGATGTCTGGTTTATACCCCAAAATAGTTACAGCACGGTCTATTTCTTTGGCAGATGGCGCACAGACATCACAAATACCTTGGGCAATAATAATATCAGGTCTTGCTTTTCGTAGCTTTTCATCATCTATTACATATATGTCTTGACCAGTTTTCATCATTTCTGCTATTTTTTTGTCAATATCAATGCTTTGTAGGATCGCAGCATCAAAAGAAGAATTGATTAGCCTAGGTTTTGTTTTAGCACCTTCAGGATAATTACATTCATGTGTTACACCTACTATTTGGTCTGCCAAGTCAAGCTCATATAAAATTTCAGTTGAACTAGGCAGAAAGGAAGCCAGTCTTTTATTTTGCATTTCATCTTTATTTTTTTGCAAATGCTCGTTCAATTTCAAGACCGATTAACTATAGGAATTAGTAATTATTATAATATCGCTAGCCTAAAGTAAACTTTTGTGTCCATAACAGTCATCAAAATAAAACCGATATCATCTAAGCACCTATCCGAAAACTCTTGCTCTTCTGTAAGTGATCCAAGCACAAGCATAATGCAACATAGCAATATGGTGAGGGAAGCAGTGTAATGATCCTATCCCATATAACGTCAGGTATGGAGTAGGAGAATTCAATTCCTGTGTCCTCTGATATCAATATATGTCTCAAAGGAAATTGCAGTACAACTTAGCTTTCTCGATTAAAGGCAGTTTGCATATAACTCAATTAAAATAAGCTGCTTTTCAGACACGTTCTAACTTGTCAATCAGCTTGGTTCTTTCTGACTGTAAGAATTTTTCCACGAAAACAGTTATTTTAAGAGCTTCACTAGTTTGATACTGACATTAATTAACACTAGAAATACTACTCAGGCAGTCAATTCTGCTATAGTTATAGCTACATATGGTTGATAATTTAGGCTTAGTAACGAATAATGAAGAGTTTTGTTACTATAAAAACAACTTCAGAAATACTAAATGTACCAAATAGTTTTGGTATATCGTCCTTTATATTTTTATAATTCCTCCTTTTTGTTACTGGATCAATATATCTTGATTTATTATCCCTATAAAAAAGAAATGAAAAGAGAGGGATGTAAACACAATATCCCACTGTTAGTGTGATAACTGAATTTGATACGGTATTGTTATCTATTGTTTTGTATACTTGGGTAGTTACTGTTCCAGCTAGAAATGATACTATTCCTGATATGAGTAAGTTTTTATTGAAAAGTATGACCCTTTTATATTTCACGAACAGACTTGACTTCAATTTGGATTGTGTATTACAGTAACCGTCTTGTCAGTAGTATATGTTTATGATTAATCATAATCAAGACCGTAGTAATTCTTGTTAATTGACATGAAAATAGTAATAATTATGGCAAAGAAACTCCAGAAGCCTTTAATTGGTTCATAACATAGTTGACCTGATTAGGCGTTATTCTACTGATCGTTGAATTTTTTGTATGGGATAATATTGCGTTAATAAGCGAAGATATCATTTCTGAATCATAAAAAGTACTAGACTGTGAAAGCAGTTCCGCAATTTTTCCAACATCCATATTAGTAGTTATTTTTCCGCTAGTAATTAACCCTCCAAACTTCTGAACAGATTCATATACTCCAATGTTATATGCGATAAAAGCGACTTTTTCAGGAGGCATAAGATCTATAGATTCCATACCGTTTAATCGATAATAGCAATGCGTGTATAATAAATAATGTCCTTTTCTCATTTGTGAGCAGCTTTGAGGCAGTATCTATAATCAATTAGCATTAATCAATTAGCATTAATTTAATTTTGAAATTCGATATTTGCTAAAAAATCGAGACGTCCTATATCGGACTTACAGGTTGTAGCGTAGAATTTAAACTCACATAGTTTCCATCTCTGTAGACAACAAAAGATATACTTTCCCCTACTCTTTTATGTTCTTGGATGTAAGAAAGAAAACTTTCAATATCTGGAATTTTATGACCATCCAATGAAGTTATAATATCACCGAGCTGTCTTTGGCCATATTTATCTGTAATTGCAGCATTTATACCAGCTTTATCAGCAGTTCCTCCTCTCAATATTGAATCTACTACTACACCTTTCAGACTATCAGGAATATTTTGAAAATGCTTTGCTAAATCTACAGTAAGTGTCGATCCTGTGATTCCAATATTTGGATGAATATATGTCCCATTCTGAATAAGCGACGGCACGATTTTTACTATTGCATTAGAGGGTATAGCTACACTTAGACCAGAAAACTCTCCTAAAGGTGCTGTGGTAGGATTTAGTCTACCGTAAATTAATCCAATTACTTCACCATTCATATCAATCAAAGGACTTCCGGAATTACCAGGATTAACAGCAACATCCGTTTCAATAGTATCTGGAACTAAATAGCCGAGCGAAGAAAATGATAGTAGGAAAGCGGTTTGACTCACTATTCCTGATGTCATAGCTATTTTTGATGCAAAAGGATATCCGATGGTAGTAACATAATCTCCTATCTTCACCGTCGAAGAATTTGCTAGTGTCACTGGCACTAGGTACTGATTAGCACTTTCATTACCATTACTTCCGAATAAATCAACAACACGGAGTACAGCTATATCCGTATAAGGATCCCTTCCTATAACAATGGCATTATGCGTATCCCCATTCTTAAAAATAACAGCTACCTCGGTGGCCCCCCCTAAAATGTGATTAGCAGTAACTATATGACCAAATCTATCATAAACAAATCCTGCTGCTACTTCAGTTGTTGTGTTTTGGGACGGGAGAGTAGTAGTGATGGAAGGATTCATACTTACAACCTGAACTACCGATTTACTCAGTTGGCTAAATAAAGGATAAAGAGACGCATCAATTCTGTTTGAAATGGGATTAGATAGTGCTGTCTTGGGGCTAACTGCAAATGCTGGCAAATAAGTAGAGTAAAGCGATGAGATAACAACACTCACTTCAATCATAAAAAAGGCGATTGCTACATATTTCATTATTTATATTATAGCTTACATAAAGCACATATTTATAAAAATTATATGCAGCAAGGTGATCTAACAGCCCGATATAAAGTCAATTTGTACTTTAGTTCTATGCAGAGTTATGTCAACTTGAGTCTAATAATTTGAATTCTTACTGCTTTATCCGGTAATTCTAATTCGGTTTTTAACTTTACTCAAAAAACCAAAGCAACAAGTAATACAATTTCAAGTGATCAAACCCGATGACCAGAATTTCTGCATTAAGTAATATCTTAGTATTCCATAATGTCGATTGGCTTGAATTTTCGAGATTAGGCAATAATTAAACTGAAATTTAAGTGAGTAGCGCTTTACACTTGTAGAGAAATCACCCCCTGTGGCAGAAACCTGTCTTATTAATTAATTCTCTATTTAGAATAACAACGATTGAATAATTGAGTAGAAATAGACTTCGAACTTAGATATACAATAAGGAATGTCCCTCCAGATTTTGACTCTATTTTCATAATACAATGATTACTGAGCAGAGGTAGAATTCTTACTTAATCCATTATGATTAGAAACACATTATCACTATTTTCAGTCATATTGCAATGTAATTTAGATCTAAGTTATGGCGATTCAAGGAATAGATGCATTATATCAATATGATTCATGGGTCAAAAACTACAAACACAATTTAATTTAAATATCAAAAAAATAAGACACGTTGTTATGAAAATGATAGCAACTACAATAGCTGTAACTACACTTTCGTTAGCTATTTTGTTAGTTATAGTGGGAATAGGTGCAAAGTCAGAATCGCTTGTTTTCCAATCTGCTAATGCACAGGTTTCAGTATTCCCGGGTACACAGCCAGAAAAGCCATCCACGGGAGCGACTGGCGGAACAACAGGTGGAACTGCAGGAGGACCTTCAAGCGGACTTACTGGTGGAACAGGGGCTCCTGGATTTAATGCAAAGACCATTTCCGCCCAGAATAGCATACAAACTGATGCTGATGTTAAAAACTTGGTTATTTTAATTCCGAATAAGAAGCTTGTGGATCAGACCTTTCTTCCTCTTGAAGCAACCGTAGTTCAAGGTACAAATGTTATCTGGGTAAATGGCGATCCAGTAGGAAATCATGGTGTCGTAGTTAAGGACAACACTGGTCGATCAGTGTCTTCAAATCAGACAATTCCATACAAAAATGGGACTCAATTTGCTTTTGACACGATAGGGAAATACACGTTTTCAGATCCCACGTCTCCCGCATCGACTCCGGGAACAATAAATGTTGTGAGTCCACAAAATGCTCCAGACAACGGATCTACCAATTCAACAATGCCCACAGCAGGATTGTTTGTAGTCCCTGCAGGAGACAAGGCCTATTTTGATAAACATTTCAGCACACTGGGATATCATGCAGCTGATAGCAATATCATAAAGCAGACTGGCACTAATCAAGGAAATGATATAGATCTATTTGTATATATACAGAAGTCAGGCAAATACGATACAATACTACATAGAACTGCTGTAAAGTTAGGTTTCTTGCAATCCAAAGTAGGTTAAATTTTGTAAGAACTTCATCTTTTTTATTTTTGTCCGTTATTTTTTATCAATATATTTATCAATTATACCATCATTCGAAACTCTAGGATGCGAGTTTAAAAGTGATTTATAAATCTCTGACGTTTAGCAACTTTTTGCTATGTATATCCATTATCTAGATGATTTGACAGTTTAGGAGTTTTTGATAGAACTCATATTTCATTAATCAGTTTTATAATTAATCAGTTTTATAATATTTGGTAAAGTTGGTCTGGGACATCGTCATATTATTTTGAATCAGACCGTACAATTCAACCCGCCCGGACGAAATCGATCAATCATAATCAACCCATCCACGCATTGATGCAACAGATTGTAGAAATCTTAAATATATTGAATCTTAATAAATCCACATAAATGTCATCATCTACTAGTAGTGGCGATAGAACTTCAGAACTTCAAGAAATGAGATTGGTTTTTAGGGGACTTCAAACCCTTTATCAAACTTACCTCCCTAAAGTAGATCCGATACTTATTCATGATTTACTTGTACGGGAACATGAGAAATCCGAACGTGCACCATTTTATATGGTTGAGATATTTACTAAACCTGAAACAGATTCCGAGGTCATGAAGGACAAAATATTTGAAAGAACAGGCATGGTTCCTGCTATTTATGACAAGGGGACTCATTATGTAACAAATCAGAGACTAACCTTAGAGGCCCTTAAAGAAATATGTAATTCAGAAGTCGTGATAGAAGTCACCGGAGATTATACTGGTACTCTCACAGGTAGAGGAGCTTCGCACGAACACAGACACGAAGAGGAAGAATAATTTCATATATTTCATTTAAAATAGTTACCAGATTGGTATATTTTATTATGCCTGGATGGAATTTCCTTAATCTTAGTTATTGGATTATCCATGACAACTCTTATAGCAATTGCACTTCACTGTGACAGATTATACACATTCTGTTTCCATCAACTTTATGCTGCTGTACTAGAATATTCAGGGCTTACTGAATCTTGCAATGGATCCTCCACTTTCCATTTATCAAAGATCGTGTCAGCTTTCGAATCTGTCCTGAGACAATGGGTCTTGTGATCGAGTTTATGATGTCAACGAGATTTTGATTCTGGGAATCGATGATTTTTTACTGGTTGACTTTGAACGTACGCAATACAGTACAAGAAGAAGAGTATATATGTCAATAAAAAAAAGACCCCATATTCTAGGAATAACAAATACAAAAGAAAATTTTAATAAGACATAAAAATGCAACCAAATAAATGAATTTAACATGAAAGAAATTCAATTGGTTCTGATAGGATTAATAGCGATGACTCTCTCGATGATATTTTTCTATGTCACAGATCTCGTACCGCAACGTATAGAGAACAGGGAGATGAGTATCATTATATCTTTAGGTATTGGTCTATTAATATTAGTAGTGGACAAAAGACAAGATCGTAATATTCACGAAATTATCCATACACAGCATAAAATGATCAATGAAATGCATAAAATGATAAAGGAGGAGATGAATTTTATTAGAGACATGCAGAAGAAAAAAGATCTATAAGTGTTACTGACCTCATGATAAGATCATGTGTCACCCTTTGTTCGTAAAGTCAAACGTGCATCAAAATACAATGAATCTACGGATGTATCTTCAACAATTTCCAAAACTGAATTCTATACCAAAATATTCTAACTTAGGATTATGAATACTATAACAGAATCTAGATCTTACGAGTAGGGAGGCATGAATGAAATAATGCATACTGCACTAGAATCAACTGGCACATCTGATCCTGTTATTATCAGAATTATCTAGTTTCAACTTTTTATATCCTACAAAAATGCTCATGACATCAAATAGCAAATTAATGATTAGATCATCTTCAAGTATTAACTTTTTAAGACCATTACGAGAACGAAGATTATTGTGAGAATATAGTATGCGTAAACCAATATTTTCAAAATCGTGAATTATTAGTAAATTCTTGACCTCTCATATATTGATTATTTCAAGATTCGAATTTTTGATAAAAACTATATAACAACCTAAATCTTCCTTTCATTCATTAGATCAGAATAAAACATACAATTTTATGGTTCTCGAAAATATACACAAAAGACCATATTGGATCTAGTAATTCATATTAATTTAGATAGCAGATAAATAATATACCGGATACTACCAACATTTGTACGAGTTATCAGATAAGAGTAATACTTGTGAGAAAAAGATTCTTAAGATATCATGTATACGAACTAGTCATTGAAAAATAATGTTGCAATCGTGACCGGGGCAAGCAGTGGTATAGGTTACTCAACAGCATTAGCATTATCAGGAGCTGGATTTAAAGTAGCAGTTGGGGCTAGACGCACAGATAGGCTAAAAGAACTAGAGCGTCAAATTATAGACAGAAACAATGATAGCGAAGTCCTTATTCAAAGTCTAGATGTTTCAAATAAATCAGATTGTAATTCATTTGTTGACGCCGTCATCAAGAAATGGGGGAAAGTGGATATCCTAGTTAATAACGCGGGACTAATGCCTCTAAGTTATTTCAAAAATGGCAAAGTAGATGAATGGGATCGGATGATAGACGTGAATATCAAAGGAGTCCTTTACTGTACATCTGCCGTAATTCCTTCTATGCTAAATGAAAAATCAGGACACATAGTCAATATATCGTCGGTTGCAGGCAGAGTAGTATTTGCCGGCGGAAGCGTTTACTGTGCAACTAAGCATGCAATTACTGCATTTAGCGAGGGTTTGAGAAAAGAATTGAGCCCACAGTACAACATTCGAGTCACATGCATTGAGCCGGGTGCTGTTGAAACAGAATTATTGGAATCAATAACCGATGAATCATTATCAGGATTCATACAAGCTACAAAGAAAATGGAAACATTACAGTCTGAGGACATAGTAAATGCAGTATTATATGCAATACAAACTCCAAGTCATGTCAATGTCAATGAGATACTTATAAGGCCAACTGCACAAGAAAGGTAAGTTATAGTAACAATTTGTATAGATATAGGTCAATATTGATCAGAAATAGATGTAACTATTTTTAAAACAAGACATTGGTGTTGCCAGAATCGGACTTCAGCTGAGTTCGTTTAAGCATCAAGTGCTAACATGTCGATTCAGAATATATGAATCATAAGCAAAATTCATAGTAACAGCAAGGTAGTAGCCAACGTGATCGATGATAGCCTTTATAGAGCATAAAAATACAATATACATTAATCATGAAAAGAAAGGATATGACATATTTAACAATTGTAACAACTCTAACAATAACTGTTCTTATTACAAGTAATGCTGTTACTCATGGATATATTTTCAGTCATTTCGATATGGTTCAATATGTATCAGCACAACCAACAATTGAGAAAGATCCTACTCTAAGAGTGGAGTCTGTAGTTAGTGGTTTGTCTTCTCCTACCAGTATGGCATTTTTAAATGATAACAATATTTTAGTTTTGGAAAAAGATGGAAATGTCCGGTTAGTATCCAATGGTCAACTACAACAGCAACCAGTCATACAGGTGCCCGTAGATGTAAAGAGCGAACGAGGTTTGCTTGGAATTGCTGTGATGAATACAACCGGTAACAATAAAGAGGTGTTCCTTTATTATACTGAATCTAAAGGAGAAGATATTAGAAATAGAGTTTACCGCTATGATTGGAACGGTCAGACACTTGTTAACTCTAATCTACTCCTTGATTTACCTGCATCACCCGGACCTAATCATGACGGTGGCAAACTAACCTTAGGTAGTGATGGTTATCTATATGCAATAATAGGAGAATTGAGACACAATGGCAAGCTTCAAAACATCAAGGATGGGCCTGATCCTGACGATACAGGTGTCGTATTTAGAGTCAGTCCATTGAATGGCTCCCCAGCAAAAAACAATCCATTTGCAACCAATGAGATTGCGGCTATGCATAAGTATTATGCATATGGTATTCGAAACAGCTTTGGAATAGCTATTGATCCGGTAACAGGTAATCTTTGGGAAACTGAGAATGGTGAAAACACTTATGATGAAATTAATTTGGTTAAGCCTGGATTTAATAGCGGCTGGAAAATAGTTATGGGTCCTATGTCTAAAAATAATGGCATAACTACAAATGATTTGGTTAGCTTTCCTGGATCTCATTATGCCGATCCCGTTTTTAGCTGGCTTGATCCTGTTGCACTCACAGGAATAGAATTTTTGAAATCTTCCAAGTTAGGTGCTAATTATAACAATAACATTTTTGTTGGCGACTATAATAAGGGCAACTTGTACTTTTTTAAGGTTAATAAAGATAGAACAGGAATAGAACTTGATGCAGATCAAAAATCTGCAGGATTATCAGACTTGGTTGTGGATAACAACACTGAATTGAATGCTGTAAAATTTGGAACAGGATTTGGCAGTATAACGGATATAAAGACAGGGCCTGATGGTTGGCTATATGTTCTCTCATTTGATGATGGAACGATTTATAAAATAAGTCATGGTTCATAGCAACAGTGAATTTTTCAAGCATATGTATTGAGACAAGTAGGAAACTGAGGTAACACTTTAAGATAATCTGAAATAGCGTTTTCAGCTCTAAAATGATTCGTCAAATATGTTACCATTTTTGCCAATATACTATTTTATTGGATCTTGATACAGGAATAGTGTTAGAACTCATGGATTATTATTGTAATAATAAAGATTGGTCAGATCCTTTCTAATAACTCGGTCTACAAAGTAAAATAACTAGCTATCATTAACAATCATATATCTCTAGTGATAGTTATATATTCTATGAAGCACAATTTAATGCATGCGAAAATTAACGCTAGTTAACAAACATGAGAATATCAAATATCAACAGACGTCATTTAAATCGAGAGCCGTGTCTGCGTTGGTAATATCAATTATTGGTGATCTTTTAGACTATATTGCAGCTCCGGTTTTTGATATTCCTATTGCAGGAGATGTGTTTGATGTGCTACTGACCAGTCTTCTCTTTAGAATCACGAGGAGTAAAGTCTCCACGGTAATAAATACGCTTGAATTGATCCCATTCATAGGAGATTTGATCCCTACATACACTCTATCCACAATCATTTGGATAATGAGGGAATGGAGAATAGCGGAAAAGGAAAAGATAAAGCAATTTACGGGATGATTATTATCACCATTAGTGGAAGATATGGATTTATTTTATCTACAATTAATGTCAATTTTTGCTTTGTTGCACAAATCTGATATTAAGTCAACTAACTTTAAAATTTTCGGTCAAAAGATAGTAATTCGTATCTGGCCATTCGCGATAAGTGTTAAGAGCGTTACAAGATAACGAAGTTTCTAAATTATGCAACAAAGCATCAATTTTCTTTTGTAATATTACTACAACATGATTGAAATAGAAAAACGGTCTTTCATGGTACAACTTTAATATTTAATGCGAAATATTAACTGAAATAGTTAGCCGTGAATAGTCTTAAAGACATAAGTCGTTTGTATTGCTACGCGCGCCAAAATCTTTCCGAATGACACTAGATTGTATTGATAAAGATGCAAGTGGATATGGCAATGAACTGAATTTGGTCTCAATGATGTTGGATATATAAAGTAGCCAACACTGAGTGTAGTATTTTCAGCTTTTGTTTTCAGTTCCTCTGCGATATTGATAATAGGAGCACACGCCTGATGCAACCACGGCGGCGCGCCTGGGACTGGAATAACCTCAGGAGGATTATAGATTTGTAGACATACACGTGTCTTGACAACATCCTGATTCAAGCCGGAATTCAGCTGAGTTAGTATTATAGGATATTGTTTATGGTCAGAACCTACGTTTACAGGAGTGGATGACCAGTATGGTTTTTGTGAAGCCATTGCACTTTGCGCGTCTATTAGTAGACATTTTGCGATTATACTTAGGGTTATTCTTTCCACATGAAAATTCAGACCTTTGCTAGTCAGCAGATCGACCCGGAAATTAGTTATGTTCAATATCACAAGCCAAGCCTACACTCTTTTCCTCACATCCTCCGTAATATTGCCCTGTTTCAATTCGAGGAAGTCAGAAGTATCTTGTGAATACGCGCCCACTCCATTGAAGAAGTCTTGAAATCCGCGATATTATTCGTCCATGAATTCGTCAGTGTGCTGACTTGAACCTTTTCCTGCTTCGTTAATGAATTTGTCATAAAATAGATGCAGATTTGATATATATTTTGATCAATCCTAAATCGAATTTCCTGTAGATCAAACCATAGTATCTATCATTATTGGGAACCACTATCATATCCAATTATGCCATATGCTTGTAGCAAGAATTTAACAAATCCACAAACTGATATCTTTGCATCTAGATTTCCACCCTTATCGTATTGGTGCGATGATGCTACAAGTTCGTCGAACTGTGATTGCTTCAGGTGAACGTTACGATACATTTATCTTCACTATTCAATAGTTACTTTGATACTCACTTAGGTTATATGTTTGATTGTTATCGGATGCTTTTAACCCTCAACCATATTAAATTGAGGGCCCAGCATAAATAATGATCATTCTATAGGGAACGACTCTATTTGTGGCCTGTTAGCGTCAAGTATAAAGTAACTGCGCATACGTTTCTGATCCTACGAATGTCGTCGATGTATGGGGTACCGGACGGCTAGGACAGGACATGTCTTACCTCGAACGACAGGAAGAGTCTGTGATGCGCTTTTTAGACCAATTGCGTGTCGATAGCTGGCCGATAGGAGATTCAGACGAGAATAAGGCGCGCGAATTAGGCCGTCCACACGTTCACGGCGTGTCTACAACCTAGCGCAAGTCCTTTCCCTGGTTGCTGTTGGCAGCCGTTTGAGCTTGCCGGGCAGACCGTCTTTCGTTATACTTCAAGAAGATGGCTGACCTATAGACTAATTCCGTATCGATAATTGGACCTTGCTCCAAGCTCACATCATTAAGTAACTTGTTTTTATACTTCTTTTTTCTTTTAATAATATATGTTAAAAATTACCCCGGGGAATATTCTACTTTTGACGGTTTGGTTTTAGGCTTAGGCCTTGCTCACATGTATTTTAGTTTTAGTTTAACCAAGTTAGCTTTTCAAGATCATGGATCTATAGATACCTTTACAAGACGTCCTGGGCGCGCTATCCCTTAACGTTCAAGTTAAGACTTGAATGACTTGCGCACACCCATATCAGGGGGGCATAGTTAGTGTAGCTTACGACATTTCTCCAGAAGGCATTAGTCTAGTCTATCATTATGCGGATCATACTTCAGTAAACCATGGTATTGATCACTTTGACTCCTAATGATAGATACTTTGACTCCTAACGCTATTGTCTATATATTCAAGGTAATAGTCTATACATCCAAGTTCTCATGTTATGAAAGATTTTTAATATATTGTATTTCACACCTTTATTAGAAGACGCTATTTCAAATATGATTATAGGATTTCCAAGAACCCAGTATTGCCTAACATTAATTAGATGCTAACTTAAGATTTATCTCATGAATATAAATGAAAACTGAATGTAACTTGGCGCGCTCTCTAAAGAATTGTTATCATTATAATATTTAGTGGGCGCGCCTCATTATATACATCATCGTTGGCCTTTAATCTCCAAACCTAGCATACCGATTTTTAAATAATAGTTGTAAACTGGTTTACACCCATCGTATCTATTGATGTTTCTAGGATAATATGCCCTATCAATTAAAAAATCCGAAGTGTTAACTTAGACTCGTTGAGAGAACTCACTCTTGGATGAACAGACATAGACGGTTGTTAATCATATGGGAGAAAAAGATAGAGACTCATATTGCAATGCTACACTATACTGACGCTTATATCACTTACCGATGAGCAGGAGTTTTCGGATCTTACCTTACACTCCATTTGTATTTCTAGAAACTCTCCTTGGTAGATTCCAGTTATATTTAATCGCGGCTAAACGTAAAGAGGTGATAACAATGATTCCTATGATTGTTGAGATTATTAAGTTTACTCCCAAGTAAAGCAAAATGAAGAACAACAAAACTCCAACGAAACTCACAGATACATATAGTTCCTTCCTGAGAACCAAGGGGATTTCACTTACTAACATATCGCGTATGATACCGCCACCAACAGCTGTAATAACCCCAGCGAATATCATAATGACGAGATTAAGGCCAAACATGCTGAAGGCAATATTTGCACCAAGTAAACTAAAAATTCCCAAACCAAACGCATCGAAAGTCAAAAATAGTCCAATTAGGCGTTTTGCATAACGATAAAGCAACAGAATACCAATTCCAGTGATTGACGTTAGTATTATATACGAAGGATCGACTAAGGCTGATGGCGGTGTTAGTCCTAAGACAACATCTCTAATGATTCCTCCAGCTAATCCAGTAGTGCCAGAAAGTACAACAACTCCTAAGACGTCTAGCTTATGTTCGATAGCTTTCAGAGCGCCAGTAACTGCAAAAATCATGGTTCCAAAAAGATCCAAGAAGTGGATCGGAATTGAAGATAGAATAGCACTATCTAGCAATATTGATCGGAAGTTAATAGCTTTGGGTCTACATATAATTGATCGACCTCTGATGATATACAGCTCATGCATAAATTTTATCACCATCCTGTGATGGTCATATCTATACCTACAATGCAGCATTTTCAATAATATTTATAACCGGACATCACTCATATCGGGGTTATAATGTTATTGAAAATGCTGCGTTCTAAGTATAGAGACTGACGTCTGAGGAGTGTGATAAAATTTATGTATGCTGTCTATCATGAAGTGCGCCAAATATCGTACTTGGGAACTTATTTGAGTATTCCAAGATCAGCTGGAGCTTTGTATGGACAAGGGCAAGGTGTTTTAACAACTACAGATGGTCA
>DATBGR010000018.1:0-13846 GCA_036557905.1 Nitrososphaeraceae archaeon
TTGTTGGTCCATTTGCTTTAGGGACTTTTGTATCATTTGATGGTAGACCTATCGTCATTTTGGATGAAACTATTAGACAGATTGGTGAACTATCAGCAATTGTAATTCTATTTATTGCTGGTTTAGAGATTACTCCCAGGGAGTTTCTAAGGGGTGGGGCTGCTGCATTTACTGTTGGCTCTATAGGCGTAGTTATTCCATTCTTTGTTGGTTACTATGTCTTTTCAGCATTTGGAATACATGCTCTAGAATCAGTGCTTATTGCTACTGCCCTGACTGCGACTAGCATTGCAATTTCAGTCCAAGTACTAACAGAATTAGGAAAAATGCAGTCTAGGGAGGCTAGATTGATACTAGGTGCAGCTATAGTGGATGATATTCTGGCTATTGCAGTTCTTTCTGTAGTGACCACGATGGTTCAAACAGGTAATACAACACCAGAGATTAGCAGCATTGTGTTTCTGGTTCTAAAGATTTTGGGATTATTTGGTGCCTTGTTAGTGGGTGCTGTCTTGATAGTACCTAGAATACTACACGTGGAAAATCTATGGAAATCAAAGGGTAGTGTAGAGGGAATTGTCACAGCTTCCTTCTTTGGTGCTGCTGGAATCGCTGCGTTTGTTGGTCTTTCTCCTATAGTTGGGGCGTTTGCTGTTGGTATGGCTGTGGCTAGTACAAGGGTTATCGACAAGGTCAATGAGTATGCTGATAAATTAGGCATAATTTTTGCTCCATTATTCTTTGCTATTATCGGTGCACAGGTAGACCTGAGAGGGATTAACTTGAATGTTCTCATGCTCGTTGGTGGCATAGTAGGAATTGCTATAGCGACAAAACTTGCAGGATGCGGATTGCCTTCAATACTCTTCCTAAAAAATAACAGCAAGGCAATGAAAGTTGGCATTGGAATGATTTCAAGAGGAGAAGTTGGTTTTATAGTCGCAGGGGTAGGAATAACCGCGGGTGTTTTAACTTCAGATATCTATACTGCCATCATTATTATGGTTGCCATAACCACTGTCATAACTCCATTATGGCTAAAGAGATCATACCAAAGGGACAGAATCCAAGAGTCTAGTCTAGTCTAGTCCCTTCAGGCTTTTTATGCCTCAACAAAAACCTTTTTCGTCGTAGCAACAACTCGAAAGAAAAAAACACAGAGTTATTAGTTACAATAGAACTTAAAAGATTGTCAGCATAATTAGATTAGAAGGATAGATTCATGGTATGTTAATAAATCCAGTGCTACCAGGATCATTCCTGACTGATTTCAAAAATCTGATAGACTAGTTTTCATAATTTTTTGATAGCTATAAACATTAACATTTGAAACAAAAATAAGAGATATAAAAAATGAAGAAATTTCACCATCGGAATCTACAATCTACAGCCTATCATAATTAGACTGTGCAGGTTCTCAGAAATATATTGGCATGGCCCAAAAAAATTAAGGTACAACATTCTTTCCTCCTGTTTTTACCGGTGATGACGAGGGACAGGTTTCCTCATGACAGGGCTGCGATTTAGGTAGACTAGTCAGCTTTAATGGTGTACCCAACTGATATGGTGTAGTTTCAATTGGTATGCTATTTTTGCCAGTCGGAGGCACCGCGTTTGAGGGATTCTTGTAGTCTTTCAAGCCTAGTGTTTTGCCTGGTTGTCCGTCTGGACCATCAACTACTACAATGACAGCCTGACCTTTAAATAGATAGGCATAGTCATGATTTACTGGCGCATAAACACCTGGCTTATTGAATACTACATCTACTATTGCATCATTAGAGCCCCCAAGCAAATATGTTTGTTTACCCCAGCCTGCTACTAATTGTCCATCTGTTACTCTAGCAAGTTGTTGTCCCACAATATGGAAATTTACATCTGCATCACCTACATTAAGTAGGAAAAATCTGACATGATCGCCTTGTTTTATATGTATAGGCATTGCTCCTTTTGTCTTTGTAACTACTGGATCATATCCAAATGGTATACCATTTACAGTAGCATAGGTGGGTTGATGGTTAAACATCGCTGTCTGATTATAAGTACCATCATTATTTAGATACCATTCAGAAAATATGAATTGGATTTCTTTAGCATTTGGATTTACTGTTTGATTTATCTTGTTACCGCTATCATCATATGTTGGGTAAATATAACCTGTGTAGCCATTTGCAGGGTCAACTATTACACCTCCTGCCATTCCGGAAAAGACATGTTGATCCATTGCAAGGACAGCATTTCCTTCACAATGATATTTAAAGAAACCAGGCTGTGTTGCAATAAAGGCATATGATCTCTCCTGTCCAGGTAAAATGGGTCCATAATTAGGCACTGCGCTTATTATTGATGCATGCATATCTAGGCTATGTGGCTGTGTATTTGTAGGAGGGTTTACTATAGTAATGTTCAAAAGATCTCCTTGAGTTACCCTAATCGTAGGTGATGGTACAGTTCCATTCCATGTATATGCAGTGATATTATTACCTTGAGGTAAAGTCAGATTCTCTTCCTTTGCGATAAGAACAATCTTATGTACTCGAGGCGGGTCCTTGATAGCGATATTTTGTGCAACTTTCATGGTTACTGGTGTGATTGATGAGTCCATAACAAATCTCACTCCACTATCCATTAGACGAGAAGATGGTTGAAATGTCGAAGTAGGCTTAGATGTGGAGGGAATTTGACCCATTGAAAACGCTTTGCTAGTCAATAGAAGTGGTGGCGATACAAGCATGCAGACAACAGCTGCCAATGCAACTGTCTCAAATACATCTGCCGAACTTAATTTCATTAGATTTGTCTAATGGTAAGTGGTATATAAGTAATGTATATTCAAGTGCAACCATTTGCACTAAAATGCGTCCCATATTCTTTGAGTATATAATATATATGGAAAATTCCGTTACGATAATTAAAGTTACTGATATCCCAACTTTAGCAGTACACAATTTTGCTATTATAACTATGTCAAGGTTATTTGCCCTACAACACATAGTACCATCTAATCGACTTGACTCATCTAGTCATAAATTTCATAAATTATCATTTTGATACAAATGCTATAGCATAGAACCTGAGGAAGCGACATAATTTCGCTTTGGAGATTTGTAGGGTTTAAATTAGTTATATGGATATATGGTACTTGACTAGTATTTGGGTTACTATGATGATGGCAGTTTTGGTCGAGATGACGATTCCTCCTCATCAATCATCGCTAGAATATCTGGTGCAAAACTGGCAATACTAGCTAGTATTATAATGGTTGGTGGCTTTTTTGCAGTTCAGGCCATGTTTGGATTTCCAATTAGAGATCTAATTCGAGCCGAAGTTACCGATGACGCAAAAGTTGTGATTAAAGATCATAATACCAATACGTGTATAGTAGAATCATCACTAGATCATGAGCCTAGAACAATTCAGAACTGTCCTTATAATAAAGGAGACACACTGACAATTACCTATAAAAAGGGTACTGTACCAATAGTAAAGTACGTATTAAAAGAAAGTTAGAGTATGATCGAAGTAGTAAAATCAGATTCACTACTGAATTTAACATAAATACTCCTAATGATAAATATTTTTCATCAGACTTGATACTATAAGTATATAGACTATTTAGTATTTTTGGTGAATTTTACTTATACTAACTTGTTTTCTACTTCATCCTTTTGTATATTTATTATATCTAACAGTTAGACTTATCTAATATGTTTTCATATAATAGTATTAGCATTATGATGAAAATGCAAAATGAAGACCAAGCCGATTATGCCGTAAGGATAAACGGAGTACTCCCAGATATTCATACACTAGGAGATGAAGAAAGCTCTGAGCGCGCAGCTGAAATAAAAACACTTGGAATTGATTCAAATACTTCGTGTTCATTGTTCTTAATGAAAAAGAAAGCGTCAAAAAGTCCGTTGCCAATTGGATCTGTAGGAAATTACGGAAATCAAGTAGCATCTGAAAATCAGTTGACTTTTCATCTACTTGTAGATATTGGTAATGGAGTTTTGGACAGTTTGCAGTCTATCAGAAATATATCGGATCTCACTTCTGCCAATGCTCATGTTAGTGCACCAATTGCTAATTCTAGAACCCCAGGAGTGATAGCAATTACAAAAGACTCATCAGATATATCTCAGGATGCATTGTATCTACCAAACGCTCTTCTCATAACTCATGCACATGATGATCATATACACGATTTACCATTACTATTGGAAAACATAAGGCGACTGTCCAATGGTGCAACCTTTGAAATATTTTGTACAGCACAATGCCGAGATCAAATTCTTGCCAAATTCCCGGCTATTACTGATATGGCTGATAGTGGTAATCGTAGTAATAGTAGTAATAGTAGTAGTAATAGCAGCTATGCCACAAACTCCAAAATATCTTTTAAGGTTATAGAACCAAACAAGGCCTTTGAGGTAGGTTCGCTGTCCATCACACCGATAGAAGCTTATCATGGCGAAAACTCGGCAGGTTCTGTAATTTATGTCATCAGACTGCCTGACAAAAAGAAGATAATCATTGGTTGGGACTTTCTATCGTTGAAGTCTGCAGATGAGAGTTTATTATGGAATCCCGACCTATTGATATTGGGTACACAAAGCTTTAACCAGCATCCTGAAACCGGGATGATATCTGTTACAGAATCGTTTAATATAGTCAGAGAATGGAATGCCAAACAATGCTACCTGGTTCATTATAGAGGTTTATCAGACTTTGAGAATAAAAAAAATCAGTGGTTTAGAGGGCCTGCCAAACCTATGACATCAGACGAATTACAAAAAACAATAGATTCCTATCTTAAGATTACAGGAAATGATGGCAAATTCAATATTACAGTAGCCAGAGAGGGAATGATCTGGACTGCTAATAAGGATAATACCCCAATGGCAATGTCAATGCCAAATACAATGGGACAGAAATCAGAAGAAGAAGAAGGACAATCAAACCTGGACAAGAGCCAAACCCAAACTGAACCATTATCATCATCTGATAATAGTCCAGAAGAATCTAACAATATGCTTGAGTTAGAGGCATTACAAAAGTATGTCATGAAGATTGAAAAAGATGATAAAGAGAATAAAGTGAAACTTACCATTGAGGACAAGATCAATAGATACGATCTAAGATTTGTTCGACCACATAAAGAAATTACAAAGGGTAATGCAGGTACAAGTGCTAGTAATAGTAATAGTAATAGTAGTAACCAAGAGAATTATATACTAAAAGCTGAAGGTGAAAAGGGCATGCTTGCCAAAGGTCCAGCACTATATATGGAGACATCTCCAATTAAATTGAATGACTCGCCAGACCAAGAAGTATTTGTTGCAAAGGTTAGAGCATATAAAGGAAAGAAGGATGTATTCAATAATGAAATACTACTAAGCAAGATAGATGGGATGAAACTAAATAGATTCATCAAGGAAAACTTTTGAAATATGAAGAATCCTGCATAATTAGATGATACTGCGTATGACTGAGGGAAACAATAGCCTGTCAAATAAATGTACAAGTTATCCTTTTATTTTGTTAATAATACTGTCCACATTGTTATCAATTTCAATTCTAATATTTACTCCATTTGTAGTTCATAAATCATATGGACATGCATTTGTAATAGATAGTAACCCCTCGCCATCACAATCATTAAAAACACCACCATCAAACGTTCAAGTTTCGTTAAGCGAACCAGTAGATGTACGCTATAGCAAAGTTTCAGTTGTTGATGCAAATGGAAAGGTAGTAGATAAAAAAGATGTACATTATGTCAATGGTGATCATACTTTACTGAGCGTGAGCTTGCCATCAGCCACACCTGATGGAGTGTACACAGTATCTACAAAAATGCTGTCAGAAGTCGATGGCCATGTTACTGATAATGCATTTGTATTTGGCGTTGGTAAGGCGACAATTCCTAGTAATGTGGGCAAGTCTGGATCCAGTAGTACACAGCCATCTTCACAGCTATCTGTTCCTGATGTGATAGCGAGATTTCCATCATTAGTAGGTCAAGTCATTATTGTTGGCGGCGCTTTTGCAACACTGTGGATTTGGAAGCCTATATCTAAAATCGCATGGATAAATATCTCTATTGAAAAAACAAAGAGAAAAATAAATCGGAGTTTTTTAATTTTGATGTTAGTTGGTTCTATTATTTTAGTAACAGCAGATTTTGCCATGATATATGTTCAAGCCTATTCAATAAATGCATCTGTCCTTGATGCTATTGCTACCAATTTTGGTGGTATATGGGTTATCAGAATAATTCTATCGCTCATACTTTTCGGTATATCTTTGGCATTTAGTCTTAAAAAAGGAATTATAAGAAGCAAATATTTTGAAAAAGGCAGAATCAAAAAGTTACGGCTTAAAAAGACAAATACGACGTTAGCTTCATCCACATCCTCATCTGATTCACCAAAGTTAACCAAGAAAACTGTAGTAAGTTTTTTGGTAATTGGTACACTGACTTTATTAACCACAAGTCTAATTAGCCATGGGGCAGCAGTAACAAAGAGTGTTATTCCAATTACTATTGATTTTATTCATAATTTAGCAGCTTCTTTCTGGATTGGTGGCTTAATTTACATTGCATTTGTTGTAATTCCCAAACTAAAAGCTTCATCAGTTGACGAGTACATAAAAGGTTGCATGCTATCTATATTACTTCCTAGATTTTCAATCATTCCAGTGACTGTACTTGGCATCATTGTAGTTACTGGACCATTTCTCCTTTACATTCTGGAAAGCAACTTGGCTTTGACTATAGCTTCATTTTATGGAAAGGCCTTGATCGTGAAGCTTGTACTTGCAGCGATTATGATTGGCATAGGTTGCTATAACCAGGCAGTTATTCATACTAAGGCACTACAAGAGGCATCAGTTCTCGCAGTTAAACCAACCATTAGAGGAGGGGCAGATTACTCTGTAAAGAATGGTAGACGATTTCTTCAATTGGGAAGAATTTATCTGGGCTTAAGAAGGCCATCAAATGGCAGTCCAGATAGTAAATATCGTCCATCTATGAATAGAAAAACAAAAAACTATGTAACAAAAGATAAGAAAGCACAATCATCTCCCTCAACTATAGCGATATGTACTGCAGTATCTAAATTTAATAAAACTACCAAAGCTGAAGCAATACTTGGAATTGCCTTACTGGCTGCTGTAGCAGTTATGGTGAACAGTGGACTACCTGCAAGTGAATTTCAAAATCTTATCCAACAACAGAAGCAACAACAACAACAAACACAACTTTTGCCCTCCCAGATAGGGAGTCAACCTTTTACCTCCACAGGTTTTACAGAAGATGGGAATAATACGGTAGTCCTCTCAATAGATCCATTTACACCAGGTAGCAATAATTTTCAAGTAAAATTTTTGGATTTACACGGAAATCCTGTAGACATTAATTCGGCAAAAATGCGACTTACACAGACAGAAAAAGGAATAGGGCCTATCGAGGTGGATACAAAGCCAGTTTCTAATGATAAAGGAGTATATTCCAGCAAGGCATCATTTGGTCTGCCTGGAAAATGGGAGATCCAAGTAGAAGGTACACCCAATAAGAAAAATGAGCCCAGCATAGTAGGTACTTTTGATCTGCTAGTCAAACCTTCTCTTGATCAAATAAAATTCGGTGTTGAAGAATTTAGAATTCCTTCCGGCAGAAATAACAATAATGGAACCGTAAGCCAGCCGCTCTATACTATATACGACAAGAGTAGAAATGCAATTTGGGTTGGCGATACGGCTATAGATAGTGGAAGAATACTTGAATTTGATCTAAATACTGGTAAATATATTTTACATAAGGTCAATGGGACTAGTATTATCACAGGAATGGCTCTTGATCCAAACAATAACAATCGCATATGGTATATTGATCCATTGAATAAATTTTTAGGAGTATTTGATATCAATACTAAAACCAACCAAAATTACAGAATTCAAAGTCAGGGGCCACTTTCAGGAATTGCGATCGGATCTAATAGCGGCGGCAGTGTAGGAACTAATACCAATAAAAGTGAGATATGGATTACATTACCTTCCGATAATTCCGTACTAAAGTTTGATAGTCAGAACAAAAACTTTACCAAGTATTCTTTACCCACACCTAATGCTGGTCCTCTTGGGATAGCAATACATAGTGATGATGGATTGGTGTGGGTTGCGGAAGGGGGATCTGGCAAGATAGCCAGCATAGATCCTAACAAGAATTATAAAATTACTGAATATGAACCAAAGAATAATAGTTCTAGTAATCTTAGTAATAAGAATGACTCTTCATTAAAGAGTCCTACCGCATTATTAATTGATCCGGATACTGACAACATTTACATGACAGAACACGATGGTCATGCAATAACTATGTTTGACCCCATACTGAAAACTTTCAAAAGATATTCTGGTCTTGATCCCAAAGGTCTACCATTTGGTATGGCCTTCGATAGTTATCATAACATATGGGTTGCAGAACATGTAATAAATAAAATATCAGTTATTGATCCGAGAACAGGAGCTCACAAGGAAGTAAATATTCCTGCAAGAAATCCCTTTGCCCAGTGGTTAACTAGCGATTCAAGCGGTAACATATGGTTTGCAGAACAACGAGGTGACTCTCTTGGAGTAATCAAACAAACTTTAAATCCATTGCAATCGAATACAAGTTCAGCTGGTTCTACGTCTTCTTTATCATCTCAGAGTAATACTAAAGGTGGTAATAGTAATAGTAATAGTAATAACAGTGGCATTCCACAGCTAGGTTTCACTTATGCTGATGTCGTTGGTCCTACTGTTGCACTAGGAATAATATTCAGTGCTATAATATATACAAGGAGCGTGATTAGTCTAAAGCAAAGCCAGAATGTCGTATCATCTATAAAGAGTAAACATGATGAATACAATAATAACAGTCCTAAACAATGATAGGAAAATCTAATGAGATCTACGACGTTTAGGTATCGCCATCATCATCACGTCAACGGACGAGAAAAATGTCCTTGTATTCTATTGATCTCAACCTTAATCGTTATATTACTTGTTAACACGTACATATTAGCATCAGCGGAGCAAAGGTCCACCCTTGCCATATTAACACAAGTACCTAGTAGATATCAAAGTAGCACTTATCAAAATATTCGACTAGGATTTAAATTGGTCCATCCTAATAGCTGGAAGATAATTTCTGAAATCATTCGAAATAACAACAATTATTCAAACGTACTGTTTGTAACACCAGAAAATCAATTTCCTAATCTGAGATCACTGTTTTCCATAACTGCTGAAAAATTCGATTTGTGCAAACAGAATGACAATAGCATTACAAGCAAATATTGTACCCAAACAGTGATAAAGATGCAAAATACACGAAATATACAAATGGTAAACGATTTGAGACGAAATCCATATGTTATTGACTATAGTACTATCAATACCACTTTATCTGGTTTTCCAGCCAAGCAAATTACTTTAAAAACATCTGCATTAGGCGGGCTTCAAAAATTAGAAATATCTACTGCTCATAATGACAGACTTTATACCTTAACATATGTTGCAAAACCAGAGATATTTCAAAAGAATATCAAAGATATAGCGGCTACAATTGCTTCGTTTAGGATCTACCAGTGAATGTGTATTAAGCAAAACATAAGCTTAATTTGCCTACTCTCAACAATCGGATAATTGAATAAATAACACAGAATTTAATGATATGTGAATTTAGGTTTAAGCCACATCAATCACTAGATAACCCTTATATTCTATCTAGATTATATAGAACTAATGGTTATATTAGACTATTTGTTAAAATCAATTGGGCTGCTCTAATATGATTTTAACTAGTGTACGTTTCCTAATTACAGGACTTCTTTTGTGTAATTTGACATTATCTTTCTCCATAATCAATGCATTTTTCCTAAATCAGAAAGCATATGCTGACGGCTTGACACAAGAAAATCTTCCCCCTGCTACAGTTGGCAACAGAAAGGCAAGTCTCTTCGTAAAGGTTAGTCCCCCTATTCTCACTACTGACACAAAGGGTAACACCTATATTCAACTCCGTTTATTTGACGCTAACAATAACCAAACTATCCAACACGTTACTTATGATATCACTGTTACTAAGGGCACCGCGAAAGCTGGACCTGGTACAAAACCAATCTTGAGAGACTTTTTCCATGCTCACAATGGTCTGTTGACGCTCAAAATAGAACCAATCAATACTACAGGCGGGCATGTTACGATTAATGCTCAACAGGATCCGTTTCAAAATGCATGGGTTGCCGATCCTGGTGGTACAATAAACTTGAGAGGTCCAGTACTTAATCAAGGAGGACTCTACCATATCCACATAGAAATCTTTTCTATTGACAATGATAGAAATATTTTTGTGCCTGATCAAGCACCAAAATTTGATTCCTATCTTAGTGTAGGAGACGTTTATCGTAACAAAATCGCTGATTCTGGTCAAAAATATAATACAACACTCATTTCTTACTATGACAAAATTAACAATTTCAAGTTTGATCCCACTACAAAGAACATAACGTGGCAGATGCCATTTGACTGGAATTTATCAAGAATAAAGAAACAGAACATCTTTGTACATGAAGAACTCAGGTTGCCAAAATCCTGGAAGAGTTTTGTCGGTAGTGGTTTTGCAGGCTCCTTCAATGCTACGGTTAATGGTGTCCCTGTTACTGGAAGATCATTGGCAATAGATCCTTTCTCTTTTCCTGATGCTATAGTCCTGCATTATTTAATCAACAAAAATGATCTCATAAACATAGCTGAGATAAGAGAACAACAATTAGAACATCCAGAACAGCAGCAACAGCAAGGAAATATTAGCGGAACCACTGCTACGAATAGCTCCTCTTCATCCTCTCAAGGTATTAGTAATTCTTCTAATAATAACGATACTAATGCAACAAAGACAACAACAATAACAACACCAAAATTGATAACAAAGCCAAACGAAAGCTTCCAATCTGCAACTGTAAATAAACCATCTTATAACATTGGCGATGATGGACGCAATTTTATACATAAGAGGAGTGCCAATTTTTATCGTCAGGATATGGCAGTAAGTCCAAAACTTATTCTAATTGCAGCCAATACTACTACAGGCACTACCAATGCTAATACTAGCAGGAATTTAAGCACAAATAACAATGCCAGTGTTAGCAACCCTAGTGTTCCCAATAAGGCAAAAGTCTCAGAAGATGTGATGCGATTTGCACTAATGAGCAGTACTGAGTCTAATAAAAGGAGTTCAGCAGCGGCAGCTGCATCTGCTCAAACCTCTTCAGATCTAGCCACTGACACCGGAGCAATCCATGTAATTGTTAGCTGGTCACCTAATCCTCTTCAACCAACAAAGGAATCGACTGTGAAAATTCAGTTTAGTGACGCCATGACTTCGGGATCGTTAAATTCCAATGTCAAATATGATCTATTAATACTTGATAAGAATGGTACCACCACAGTAAAGAAAGAAAATCTCGTAGCCAAAAATGGACAGGGTACTGTTAACGTTGCATTCCCCGCAAAAAATGTGTATCAGCTGGAAATAAAAATCAAGGGCTTGCAGAAAACAGGTTCTGTGCCAGACTTGTCTAGAAATGGAATTGCTAGAGGATACGTGGTTGTTCCAGAATTTCCATCTGAAATTGCCGAAACATTGGTTATGTTAGGAGCTTTATCAGCATCTATGATAATGACTAGAAAAATAAATGCTAAGAATGAAAAGTAAGAAAAGGAAAACCAGAGTTAGAGAGACAAAAAAATGACTTGGTGATGATAGATAGTATGAATATTAATTGTACAACATTTGAAAATGAGTTTTGAATTAGCAGTGCAGCAAAATGTGACAAACTAATAATTCATCGATATATCATTCTCTAAATTACGCCTATATTTGAGATAGGTGGCATCATTAGTGCATGGTTGGTTACTTGCTAACCCAATTAACTGATATTTGTGAGCAACAGTTCACTAACTGCTTTTGTATATATGTCAAAAACTATTTTTTCATACGAAGAGTCAACGTTCTTATGTTCGTATTTTCTTGCTGTCTTTACAATTAACTCAGATAATCGTTCTGCCAAGATATTGGTAATCTCTGGATTCTGATCAATTTTAAACGACCTTTCATTTAGCATCAGTAGAGAGATAAGAACTCTTGCTCTTTCCAAGCTAACTGGATAGAAATAGCGAGAAATATCCTTTGGTAATGATCGTAGGTCATATACAAATAGATACGCTACACTTGTGAAGAATATTTGCATAATTCTATGTCTTTCAACCTCTCTTTTTGCAATTGTAACTAATCTTTTTGACCTTAGTATTTTCATATGATGATTAAGGGAGGCACCAGACAAACCCAGTTCATTGGCCAGCTGGGCTTGAGTCATGGGTTTCTGTCTAAGTAAATTCAAAATAGCTCGTCGCATAGGATCAACTAGGACGGAGGCAATTTTTGCATCATCTACGATATAAACTGCTTGCATCGATAAGCCAATATTAAATCCAACCTATCGATATAATAACCTTGTCGAACCGTTACTTCGTAGATTTGTTTAATTATCATTTGAATCTAATCATTGCAAATAGGGTGACATTACATAAATTTACTTTTAATTTCGATCATAGGATCCTTATTACATCAATTTTTTTGCAATGCGATAGACAAATAACAAATGTCTTTGAAAAGCCATAAATGTTATAAAAATAATTTCTTTATTTTGACATAATTTCTTTAATTTGAGTATAGTTTATCATGATTTACACCAGGTGCAACATATGAACAGAATAGAATAAATTTAATTCACAAGATTGGGTAACATCATATGATGTTAAAAAAAGTGAAAATAATACAGACTACATTGAAAATCCTAGGGGTTAAGTGTTAATCTATCATGTTTTATTTTGGGCAACAAGATATTGTTGACAAACACTGTTGACTTTACACTTGAAAGCTTTGATTACCATAAAAATGCCACACTGTTACTTGATACAATGCAATAACCACTATGAAATAGAAGAGTCAGTCAGTACGGTTAAGCGACACACGAAGACCAGGACGGAATAGCTTCACAAAAATACAACTTACAGTGAAACCATGTGCTTATGAGAATCGTCAGCACCAGGAATATGAGATGTATAACTGCTAAATGTTTTTCGTGCAAAATTAGTAGTGATAATGAATTCAAATGCCGAAAACAGCATAGCTGACTTAAACCAGGAATTAGTCCGTAATTCGGATGAGAAGGATATTGGAGGAGATATCAATAAAAAACAATCGTAGTTGAATGCGATACGATTATTATGGATTGTTATTATATTCTCGTAAAAAAGGTCAAAGACAGGTACGAGCAGATAGTACGGTTACCCAGTAAAGTACGTGAAGTAAAGGATAACTATAAAACAATATGGCCCCAGACTCTTCTAAATATTATGCAAAAAATCACGACTCAAACACGTTTGATAGTAAAAAATCCTGTAATATCATACATCTCAAAAAAGAGTGAGATAAGCCAATAGGCGCTATGTCTTACGAAAATAAAGATCGGCTTTGCTTAGAATGTTGAGGCTTATTAGTAAACCTGTTAGAACTACTGACAATCACCGTCTAGGTAATATTCAAGCTAGATCTAAAAAACTCTTTGTTATTAAGCGTGGATATTTGAGAGTACATTACTATTATATCCCTCGCAGCAAATTATTGCGTTATAGTGAAGATATATTATGGCTCAAGATTAAAGAAAATGAAGTGATTAATTATCCTTATACTACAGGTTATTTTCCACCGTTAGCAGTTGTCAAAAAT
>DATBGR010000019.1:0-2521 GCA_036557905.1 Nitrososphaeraceae archaeon
AAGATAAGAATATTCTAGCATTTTACCTCATTTCTATCTATGTATTTAGGCATCATCATACGACTACTACAATAAACATGACCTAAGGATAAAAAAATAGACTGGCATATATAATTATTATAGTCAGCAAAATTGACACAATACCTAATCATATTATATTTCTAATCACCCATGCCTATTAAGTATATCTGGCTATGATGATGCAACTTGCATAGGGCTGTGAAAAAGAAATTCAAGCAAGGCTCCCAGACGGATTATACCTCGAATACATCTTCTAGTTGTTGCTGATCAATTACTGTGTGAAATTCAAATTTACACTACATAGTACTTTAGATTTAGAATTGAACTACAGATGAATTTGTGTTATATTTCATTAGTCAAAGTCAAGGAGTCATTGGAATAGTATATTTTTAAATAAATTCCATGTATGTAATCTTGAAATTGTTTTCTATTATAATAACCATAAAATATTTGAATAGCATTGAGTGATATCGAATACAATTCACAAGTCGAGGATGAAAAGTCAGAAAAGGCCGAACGTGTTGTAAGGTATAATGAGAAGGATAACGTACCAACTCAAACTGAAAAAGGAGAGGCAGAGACTCATGAGAATGCAGAAACGGAGCATCTAGCAGATGAAAAAGAAATAAAACGTAAAAAAGAGAAATGAATACTTTTATTATCAGAAGATAGCGATAATGAACAACCTTTAGATATGAATTTTTGAAACAGTAAGCGGGATACATTTTACTGGACAGAGTATAGCAAATCGCAATACAACTGTGATCTTTATTTTAAGCAATTGCAATATACGTATTTTTAAACATAATATCGTGAATTGGCGGTTTAATGTCAATGTATGACCTTCAAATGCGATGAGTGTATATGCGGTTTAATGTCAATGTATGACCTTCAAATGCGATGAGTGTATATTAATAATTCAGAGCAAGTGATTATAAGATCATGTCAATAATGAGCAGCATATTATGTAATCTTTTACGTCTGTTATCTCGTCCCTTCTTGGCTGTTTTTCAATCATTATGCTTGTGGTATGTTTATTTCTTTTATTGGATTTTTGATTTTATCTTATCTCAAAAGTTTGGCTATTAGAAAGAACTATTTTTCATATTGATTAACTTTATTTGATGTTTAGATGTGGATGTTGTAGTTACGAGTTTTCATAAAATCCTTCCTTGAATTCTGGATTTTCAGTTTTCACTTTATCCATAATTTTTTGAACGATTACAGCATCTTCTAGGCGTCTTTCACTCTGATATTTTCCATGTAACATAGATAAGGCTTTTAATTTAGATAATTCATTGTCTTGCATTAGCTTTTCAACCGCCTTCAAATAATTACAGACGTATGATTCATACTGTTTGAAGTTCACATTATATATCAGGAGAGGCTAAGGAGTAGCTACTATTTGTCGAGGTGGGATCTCAAGATACTAGATCATTTTTCTAGACTCAATGTGTAAGGTTTATCAATTTGGTTAAGTAATAGGATTCAAATTAAAGCAATAAGATGAATAGCCCTGAATATTATTGAAATTTATGATTCTGGTATGGCTCAAAGAATCCAGATTACCAGATATCCACACATATCGACAATGTATGAATACTATTCTGTTACAGTACTTCCAGCTGTGGGTCTACTAGGCTGTTCTTCTCGTAATCTTTCCAATTCTTCTGGTGTGGGTTCGGTATCTCTAGCAAACTTGCCGGCAACCAGTCCACTTGGTACTGCAACATACAAGCAACTTCCATCATAATTATCTATAAACGATTTAGGTATATAGTATATAGTTGGATTACCTACTCCTTGTCTTACTACAATGAATTCATTTCCTACTCTTTCAACATCACCTATATCTATAGAATCACTTGTCATAACACGCTTGTGTATCACATTCTCCCATGCTATGTGTAGTGGTTCATGTGTAACAGGTGTTTGTAGTGATACTCCAGGTTCTTTGGCCATCCAAGGAATACCATGTAGGAATTGAGGGTATTGGGTATCCACAGTTCTTCTATGTTCCAGATATTCTGATGTTTCAAACTCTGATTCTAGTGGTGGAGTATCTCTTTCATATTTGTGCTTTATTTCATCTTTTGTTAGTGAAGCCCATAACTTGTGTCCATCATATCCTTGGATATAGTATTTAGGAATAAAGTAATGTTTTTTTGATATTGTTCCTTCCTTTAATTCAATATAGTGTTTGGCTATACTTTGTACTTTGCCTAAATCTTGTTTATCTGCAGATTTGACTTCTTTATCTATTACATTATCCCAACTCATGCCTACCATGTCTTCTTGTTGTTCTGAGCTCGTACCGGGTGTCTTATAGGCTGGAATACTAGTGGCAAAATCAGGATATTGTTTTTGTACCGTGGTCTTTCTATCATTATATTCCGGAGTATCAAACTCTGCTAAAGATGGAGCATTTTCTTTTTCAAATCTAGTCTTTACTTCATCCTTTGTAAGAGACACCCATAGGTGATCTCCATCATATCCTTCA
>DATBGR010000020.1:0-6837 GCA_036557905.1 Nitrososphaeraceae archaeon
TAGATGACGTAATTAGAAGATCCCAGGTTTGATTCAATGCTAAGTAGGTGGGGGTTGAAATATATATGCTATTTCCATTGGCTTATCTTCTGACAAGTCAGTTTCTCATACAAATCATTTACTACTTCGTGTTGGCTAAAATAGAATTTTATACACATGCATACAATTAGATCTGATTAGCAGTCTAACCAGTTTTAACAAATACTAAGAGTATCTTGGTGATAGGAAGTAAGCGCTGGTGCCGAATGGGTTCAAATAAATGACATCAACTAGAAGCTGATTGTCTCGCGTCATCACAATCACTGCTTCCAATGATAGATTAGAACAGAACTATACTTAACGAGAACGAATCATTTTGTTCTGCTAAGGGTTGATGCGAGCTGCTCACTACATTCTTTATACCCATCATCAATAAGTCGATCGATTGTAGTCTTTGAAAAATCAAATGTCTTATTATAGATCGTATCAAAATCATTCTTACGTTCGAATCGGATTACATAGTCAACATCCACAATATGATCAATTAAATCACCATAAGTCATAGATTCTTCATTCTCAAGTCTGAAGCTTTTGCATTTTTTGTGTAATATCTCTTGTATTTGTTCCTTATACTGACTATTATTTTCTACCATTTTGATTAAAGATCTTGACAGTACTTGAAGGTCAGCCATGACTACTGCCACATATTCATCAAACCGTGTTCTGTCATGATATGCTATATCATTTTTCCGATCCATTAAACCGTCGTAATCAGGAGGAAGATAGTCTTGTTTGTGAGGATGGAGATTTACTATGGCAATTTTTAAACCAGGAATATTATCCACATTTCGTACGTTAGCCCAGTATCGTCTGTGGGAAAGGATGGCTTCCCTAAGTGGAGTATTAGCTGAAATGCCACCGTCCCAAAAATACCGAATGTTAGATTTTCGAGGTTCATTTCCTATGTGTTTTGGATAATAAGCATTCATTGGTACCGACTCTTGTTGTTGCTTTTCTGATCCCTTTTCTTCTAGAATGTGGTCTTCTACCTCTAATCTAGTGAAGTCATAATTTATTGGAACCGAGCAGCTTGCAAGAACAAAATCAGACGTAATTCCCTCATCATATCTTATGACATATTCATGATCGCGTTGATCTACCTGGTAATCAGGTGAATTTACCAGGGGTTTAACTTTTCCAAATCTTCCATAGCCCGACTTTCTGATTCCATTTTCCTTTTCATAACTATCGAAAACCACTGGACTACCTTCCTGCACATCCACGGCCACCAACAGCAGCCTAGGTTCATTCTTTTCAAAAGAGGTCGCGATTGGAAATTTTGCGAACTTCTCTAGGCTTTCCTTTAGCGGCATATTATCGAATGTGTACCAAGTATTTGCCGAATCAAAAAACCTTAGATCTGGTATTGGCCTCTTCGGTCTGAAAACGTTTGGTACACCATTGAGGATATATTCTTTAGTACTATAGTACCTTCTCGCCGACTCTCCAGTAGCAATACTAGGAGACACTCCGTGCCAAAAATCCCAGCAATAGCTAAATGTAGGTTGCATACGATCGGTATAAGAATTTGTAGAAACATACTTCCAAAATTCTATAATTCTCTCTGCCGAACCCGCCCAGGTCTTATTTTCCTTCACGTAGCTCACGAGAATCGCCGAATTTATTGCCCCTATCGAAGTTCCAGCAACTATGTGAAATGGTGGCTCATTGATAACGTTCTCTTCTTGCATTCGCATAATGACATATTCATATATGGATTTGTATGCACCTGCTTCGTACGCTCCAAGCGATCCACCTCCTTGAAAAATTAGTGCCCTGTGTATATTCGAAGCGGAATTATTTTTATTATTATCAACCATGTTATGCAAGCACTATCTAACTTGATCCGTTTATTATCAATTTCGGATCATTATATACTAGACCTTTCATTAGTGATTTTCCAATTTTCTGTTTACTTTCAATCGTATATAGATCTTGAATCAGAGTTTTACACAATTATAGCGTCGTTAACAGTCGTTACCCCCATAGAGAACATAGATGGATGAATTAGTATTCGTGTATGTCTGTTTGAAACGTATATCTGAAATCAGAACTTCTTGGTAATAATGGCGGCTGATTTAGACAATTGACATTACCTAATTGAGATAAATCGTATCCGATTATCAATCTGTTCATCCACATTTTATTAGCAATATCCTTAGTAGCATTACAATTAGAAACTATTTGGGAATGAATTAAGAATTTAAGAAATTGTTTCTGGTTATGTAAGGAGGCTGTGAAGTTAGAATACTAAGATTTTTTATACCATGATCGCCCGATGTCTAGATAAATTATGAAATATTCGAATGCCAGTATTGACAATACCAATTTAGAATTTACTATAACTGGATCTGGACTGATGCCGGTCGTCTTTATTCATGGAGGTATTATTGTAGATGCCAATATCCCATTGATCATTCGACCGATACTCTCAAAGAGATTTCAATTGTTCCATTATCATCGTAGGGGATATGCAGACAGTACTCATGTTCCAGATGAGTGTAATGTCAGCATATCGAAGCAGGCAGATGATTGTTGTGAGCTAATCAGACGATACTTTGTTATCAATGATGGGGCTCACATCTTGAGGCATTCTGTAGATGGTGCGATATCTCTCCAACTAGCATGTCTCATCCTGAGACAGTGCGCACACTCTCACTCTTAGAACCTGCGCTTACTGGCTATGATCTACATAGCACGAAAGGTTCTGAGGTTGTGGCAAATTTTTCTTCTTTGATAGATACGTATGATGCGGGAGACAAAGTCGAAGCAGTAGTTAAATTCATGAAGTCTACTATAGGTCTGGACTACGGTAATATTATAAAGGAATTGCTTCCCAGAAATGCATTCGATATGGCTGTTCGTGATGCGCAGACGTTCTTCCATTATGAAGTTCCTGCAATGGAAACTTGGCCAGTATCGCGCTATTCTGAGCGGTCAAATATTCGCCCATGACAAAAGAAGTCTTCGCCAGTATTAAACAACCAGTCTTATATGTCAGGGGATCCAACAGTGGACGTGTTGGCATAGATAGGCAGAATTTTCTATCAAATTTTATAAGCCAAGTAGAATTAGCTGTGATACAAAGGTCAAAACATATGTTACAGATGATGAATCCTGTAGACCCATCATACGAACTGGCTTCCTTTCTTATAAATACTCCGATTAGTAATTTTGAGAACAAAGTTTCGATCACATTTTCTTTATCGTATTGAATGTTTCCCTTTCAATCTAGTTAAGAGCAATGTCTCTAGGTGTCATATCTATTCCTGTAGCAGAAAAGACCTTCGATATATCATCTTCATTATTAATCTCCATTAAACAATATGAAATTTTTTCTCATCTCCTAGATTGAATTTGCATTTTGTGTAGCTAGCATTAGAAAGATGCTGGTGTATTGTCCAATCCCTAATAAATTTTTCAATGCTAGAGACTGTTTCAATTTTCTAAAAATGGCAAGTGTCCAGAATCTGAATGTCTTTTGATTATCCTATTTTCTGTCTGTTCTTTACGATTTAGCAGGAGGCGAAATTTTTGCCTCAAGAATTAGTTCAAGAGATCTATTCCTTTTGCTATTTTGCTATTTTGCAAGGCTGTATGCAAAGCTCATTATACAAACGTTGGGCACAACGTGACCTGGATTGCATCCCACTATTTTCTTTTTATAATTGGGTCATAATATCACTTGATTGGGATTTGGGATATTACTTAATGCATAATCTTAAATATATCCAATTCGCGACGTTTTTTATTGTCTGCAAGCGCTGATATCAAACCGTCTCCTCCAGAACAAATTTCATTTAATGCCTGGAAGACTATTCTAATATTATCCTGTACCATTGTGATATTTCTTTATCTTAATACTGCAATGTCGCCTGCTCTTCCAAGTATATCTGCCTATTTTCAGATTACTGACACTCTTGCCTCATGGGTAATGACAATATACATGATCTGCGGGGCGGTCATGACAGTAATCATGGGAAGGTTATCCGATCTACTCGGGGCCAAAAAGATGCTAATGATAATGATGGTTTGTTTTACAGTAGGGACATTATTAGCGCCATATTCCCCAAATATAGCTGTACTTCTTGCACTCAGAGTACTGCAAGGAATAGCAGTTGCAAGTACCCCGATTTCGACCAAGTTAATTAGGGATCAAGTACCCAGAAGCAAATTTCCAATCGGCTTGAGTATATACATGGCAGCATATTCTGGTGGAATGGCATTGGGGGCAGTACTAGGACCTGTTGTAGCTGCTGGGCCCGGATGGCAGGGTAATTTCTATCTCGTTGCTCCAATTGCAGTGATATTGCTATTTGTTTGCTGGAAGTTCATTCATGCCGATGAGACCAAAAAGATACATGAGCATGATTATGTCGACAAAGCTGAAGCAGAAACTTCAAAGAAATCACAGAAGAAGGATAAAAAGCCACGCATGGACTTTTTGGGTATTATTACTGTGACTGGGACAATAGTCAGCTTCTTGGTAGCAATAACATTCAGTGGATCACTCGTGACCGATTTAGCAAAATTCTTAATTCCTCTCATCATAGGGATTATTGCACTAGTTCTATTCATAATTGTGGAAAAACGGGTAAAAAGTCCGTTAATCAATCTGAAGCTGGCTTTCCATCCCGTTCTTTTAATTGCAAACATTATGATGCTGATGTTTGGAATTTTACAGTATTTTGTGATTACGGGTATCCCACAGTTGGGTTCTGCACCTCCACCATCAGGGTTAGGACTCGACCCGATTCATACCGGGCTTTTGCAGCTGGCCTTTGGATTGGCATTAATGATCTTTGGACCTATATTCGGAATTATGGTGGCAAAAAATGCTGGGCTTAATCTAAAATTGCTGGTTCCTGGTATAGCGGTTACTGCATTTTCGTTTGTTTTACTTTTGTTTTTCCACTCCTCCACCACAGGAGTCAATGTGAGTCTATTTATCTTTGGTGCAGCTGGAGCTCTGATACCGAACACTTTAATCAATAATAACATGTCGTTTACACCCGCTGCGTATACTGGAGTCTCTTCAGCTCTTACAAATATGATGAGAATTATTGGAGGCGCAATAGGGCCAGTCCTAACAACTGTAATACTTTCATTTGCTACAGTCTCTATCACTGTAAATGGTGTGGAGGGCACCTATCCGAGCCCGGTTACATTTAATATTGTATTTGGGCTTGGCAGCGCAATGGCAGTAGGGTGCCTTATTCTTGCCTTTAAGGTGAAACACACTTCAATTAAGATGAAGTCATTAAGTGCAGATAACGTTGCGAGTAAGTAAAAGAGGACGGCGGTTTGTTCTCAATTCCTTATAAAGGAATTGATGTGAGAATTCATCCGGGCGGACCTGTAGATAGGACATTTAGCATGTTCCCTGAACGACAGGCTTGATGTGGTTCAAGCCATCCTTTTGCAATATGCTTGAACCCTGGGACGACAATAACATCTCGACAAATGCCCTAGCCCCAGCTAGATTTCTATGTGGATCGGGTATCGTAACTGAATAATAGATTGGTTCACCGTACACTATCTGACCATTGGGCGTATGGTATGTAGCTGTCTTGTAAAAATCGGAAAATAATGGATTACCAAGATTGATCTTAGGAGGTAGCTCTATGTATTCAAGTCCTCTTGCTATTGGCTCGTGCTTGTACGCAGCTACTGCGTCCAAATGCCCTGTCTGCAGATTCGAAATAAGGGTTTTCTCTGGAAACAGTTGTTTAGGATTCTTGTCCTCCCCTAATACCTTTTGCTTGATAGTATTATCTTTGTAATACGTATTAGCAAGTTTAGACATGATTATTGTGTAGTATCCCTTTGGGTCTAGCTCAGGACCAGTCCTTCCAACTTTAAAGCCATTCTCTGATAGAGTCTTGTACCACTTACAATCCCCTTCTTTACATTATCTAAAACAGCACGAAATCTATTAGTAGGCAAATATGCAATTACCATTTCAGCTGAAGCAAACTTGATCAATCCATGAGCCCGTGGTGATTTAGTGGCTATGCCTGTAGAGTTGAATAGTTTGTTGATTGGAATAGTGCCGGCACTGACAAAGACGTCTGGTCTTCTTCGGCCCTGTAACATATTTGCGATTTGTAGCGAGCCTCTTCCTTCTCCAGTAAAAGTATAACCTGTTTTTGTCTGAAAGGCTGGTCATAAATCTTTTTCAAAAATCTTTACTAGGGAACCTGCGTACATGACGAATACCTTGCCGCCATGACTTGATGATGGTGGCAATAGTATTGGTAAAGAAACTGCGTGGCCATCATTAAAAAATAACGATGATGATATTAAAGCAAAAACAAATATGAAAGTAACGAGGATGCTTGCACACCTACAGTTATAACGAATATTGTAAATTCTGCCTAGTTTCAAGTTTGATTCGTGGAAAAGTAGATCTAGACCATCTTAAAGTCTTTTTGGCATTGTTGTCCTCCCTTTTACAAGGTTGCAGTAGTTGATTGGTCGAGAATCGTTCCGCTTACAAAAATTAGCATGTACTGGAAGAAAACCATGTCAGCCCACCAAGTCTAAAAGTCTTAAGTCTGGTCACCAACTTTGTATAATAAATAGACTTTAATCAACACATGTAGAATTCGTGCTTAGTAGATTATGACTTATATTGGCTAAAGTATGTAATAGTCATGTGTAATCTGGTAACGTGTAGTCTGCAGATATCTACGACCCCAAACTAATCCGGGCCGCGTACTATCTGGCCGCACAATATGATCATCATGGAAATTCGCACAAAATGTCTGCCAAATACACGCTCCATTAACCTTTCAC
>DATBGR010000021.1:0-3954 GCA_036557905.1 Nitrososphaeraceae archaeon
GAGCCTCTTACATTCCTAAAGCAATTTGGATACGTGAGACAAATATCATCTTAACAATATAATTCCAAATATGTAGGCATTCTACCTGGGTGGCAGCGAACTATAAAACAAGGATAAAGGATACATCGCCATCATGATTTGGCTGCAAAACTACATACAACATTGCTTAGGTTACAAGTATACCGTTACAATTCTCAATTAGTACTTTTACAACAACCTATTAAATTCTCTACTTTTGTTTAAGTTCAGCTTTTGCATCGTCGCGCTTGGTTTCTAGGAATTGCATCTACTACTTTTTTTGAGCGAGTGTTCTTGAATTTTATTCACATTTGCTGCCATGAGATTGTTAGTCGCTGCCACATATCCTAGTGCTTTGTCGTTACCCTCCAACAATTCTATGTCAAGTTTTAAAATGTAATAACCCAAGCCTGATCTACGACGCATCAAGTATTCGCAGTATATTGAATGGCTGCCGGCGTTAATTGAAGTAGTCCTCAAGAATTTGTGAAGACAACCAATCTTGAATAAATTGGTACTGCACCAAGATGGTTTACTGCCTACGCTATTATAAGGCAAAAACATGAATCATTTTGCAGGCAGCAGGCACTACGTTGGCGTATTTCATATTGTGGAAATTTAGATCCTACAATGTTGCGATCAGCTGTTACTTATTCCAGCACATTCTAACTTTGCCAGCACATTTCAATTGTCATGCTAAAGTGATCAGGAGGTATAACCGATTTCCCAATAATAGCACAAAGACATATTCATGTGACACGTAGACACAAATCTGTTTCACACTCCGGATAGTCCATAGTGAATTTTTATGGCAACTAAATGCTACGTTTTCCGGCATGGCACGTGCTATAGTTTAAGACTCTCCCGAGTACACACTAGCTGCGCCAATGGTGTTCATACGGTTCCCAGAGAATATCGCGGTGTTGCATTATAAATTTAGATTTCTCTTCAGCACGCCCACGGTCTAACCTTGAAACTCCTAGAGGATTATTGCCGACAACGATCAGCTTTCTTTACCGGCCCATACTGGCCGTGGCAATCGATGCTATTAGATGTGGTGTTTGCGACTTCACGGGATAATCTAGTAGCATCCATGTGCCTACTAGGTACGGCTAGAATCACCTCGAGACTGGTCGGTCGATTGTGACTTTTTGCCGGCAACCAACTGCTACTTTTGCCGGTACACACTGGCTCTGGTAGTCAATGCGAGTAGATGAGGGATGTTTAATTCCCCAGTATGTCACTTTCATATTATGTTGGCTCGTCGTTACGCAGCTTTTTCACACTCCATACTATTCATTGCAGAAATTGTCGACACATTCTATCTCCCAGACAGCCTTCCATAACTACTATGCGACCGGGTCATACGTGTTGATACTACACACTTTCAGCTCATTATTATAATGTCGAGTCAACCAAGACCTAATCTTCGTAGCATTCCTTGCATTTGTCTGCCTTTTGCTTGCTTCATCATAGATTTTGAATTTTGATATTGCTTGATCAAATCTTTCACATCGTGTTCGGTCAATCCAGATCCTCTCGCTATGCGTTTTCTCCTTGAATCGTTTACAACTTCTGGATTCATTTTCTCATTTCTTGTCATAGATTGGATTATAACTCTCCATTTTTCAAGTTTGCCTTGGATGGCATCCAGATGATCTTCTTTTACCATACCAGAAAGACCTGGCAGATTATCAATTACATTTCTAAATCCCATCTTGCCAACATTCTCCATCTGGGAGTAAAAGTCTTCGATTGTCATCTTTCCACTAAGAAGTCTCTTAGCTTGATTCTCATCGCCCTGCAATTCCAAGCCCTTTGCCATTTCAAGTATTGCCTTGATATCACCCATCCCAAGTAATCTTCCAACGAATCTTGTTGGGGAAAATTGCTCCAAATCATCGATCCGTTCGCCAGTTCCTATGAACATCACTCTCGCTCCGGTCGCTGCAGAAGCTGCAATTACGCCGCCACCCTTTGCTGTTCCATCTAGCTTCGTGATAACTATACCACCAACTGGTGCTGCATCATGAAACGCTTTTGATTGATTATATGCTTGTTGTCCAATAGTCCCATCAATAACTAGTAACACTAGATCTGGTCTGGAAACATCATGCATTGATCTCATTTCTTCAAGCAAGCCTGTTTCGTCCTTGTGTCTGCCTGCCGTGTCAACAATTATTACATCTAAATTTTCAGGTAAGAAGTGGTTTAATCCTGCCCTCACTATTCCGACAGCATCCTTACTGGTCTCCTCGCCGTATACTTCTACGTCGATCCTATTACAGTTCATTTTTAGCTGGGTTAGAGCGCCTGGTCTCCAGGTGTCAGCCCCTATCACACCGGTGCGATATCCAGATTTTGTTAGCCATCGAGCAAGTTTAGAAGTTACAGTAGTTTTACCACTACCTTGTATTCCTAGCATGAGGATAATATTCTGTCTTCCTGGCCGTAGCGGCAAAGTATCAGCCGCTATCTCACCCGATTTATCAATATTTTTGATAGTTTCACCTGTATATCCAAGAAGTTTTGACAGTTCCCCATATAAGATGGTGATAATATGATCCTTTCGAGGAAGACCTTTGGGAGGTTGTTCATTTAGTGCACGGTCCTTCAAATTCTTTGTAATCGTGATTACAAGCTTTACATTGACATCCGACTGTAAGAGTGCTCTTTGAACGTCTTTACAAAGAGAATCTATTAACTCCTCATTTATGTCGGATGCCCCTACAACCTTTTTCAGTGCTGCTCGTAAATTCGTACGCAGATTGTCAAACATTTAGATCACACATGTCCCATTCCTGCTTCCGATATTTGTAATATGCCACTTAGATTATCCCAGCTCACAGATGATTTTGCGATTTTGAGGCGTTTGCCATGATACAAGGGACAGCTGACCACAAGAGTTTCTGCTTCACCACCTTCAAATGAAATATTAAATCCAAATTTTTTACTGAGAGACAATAATTTTCCTAGGGACTGCATATCGATAAGTTTACCTAGCCAACACAAATTTAATCCCATTGCTGACACTCGAGTTATGATAAATTCGAATTGGTTTTTGACAAGTTCGTACATGTATTCAACTGGTTCATTATTCCATAATGGTGTGAAAGTAGCAATACCGTTGTTCTGGCAAAGTTTTTCAAATACCCTCTTTTGAAACATACTGGATATACCACCATGAACGATCCCTTCTATATTATAAATTTGGATGGCTTCTTTAATAATTAGCTCAAGTTCGAGCGATTCATCTTCTACTGAAACACCTTTGGTGTCCTTAGTGACTAATGGGATTTCCATTGCTTCAGCGAGATATTTAACAATCCATGTATCTGGATAGTGAAAGAGCATACTTTCGTCAGATCTGGGATTCATAGTTATAAGGCAAACCACTTCGTGGCCAGTTTGTTTTGCCAAGTAAATAGAGTATGTGCTGTCTTTTCCCCCAGAAAAGAGCGCAGCCAATTTCATTCGTCATATAATTTCTTATTGCATCGTATATATGTAATATTAAGTATCAATCGAGAAAGAAAATTAATTCAGGACCTAGATTATGTTCATAATATTTAATCTCATAATATTTTATATGATGGCCTGTGCTAGTCCTAATCGATTAAATTTGAATATCAAAAATGGGTCTTTATATTCGGGCATTATGTAGAAGTAAGAATGGTGCCAACAGATGTCCCTCACATTTCTAGGACAATATAACTCCGAATGTATGTTTGTATTCAATTTTGAATTGACTTGATTCGCTTAAAAAGCAATGATTCGGCAAATGTATTAAATTGAATACAGACGACCTACTTATACTAAACGAAGGCTAGGCTCAGAGTATAGAAAAAAGGACTTCGTAAGGAACTGATCTAGCGGCTTCGGTTATCACTCACTGCAAGTAGGTTGCAATAATTCTATACTAAAGTATTGGATGCT
>DATBGR010000022.1:0-3587 GCA_036557905.1 Nitrososphaeraceae archaeon
CTCAAAAAGCTATCTCAGAACTTAATATGGCAAATGATCAGCTATATGCACATCAACTTTCGATGATTGATTTTATAAGTTCGTTATTTAACAACACTAGAACACACCTAAAAGAGTCAATGGATGACATAAAAAGTAACAATAAGCAAGGAGCGATATCAGAACTAAATATTGTAGAGCAATTATTGAATGCTCATCAGCGAGGAATACTTGTTATGATAGGAATACCAAAAATACGAAGTTAACTTGTTGATATTACGATCGCTAATGTTCTGTTAAATAAGACTGGCTCCTACAAGACATCATAACATGGATTTCAAGCTAATCGTAACTAAAACGTCAGATATACTTCCAGTATCTGTAGTTATAGCTGATAAGAGTTACGATAGCGAAGATAATCGCCTTTTGGTAAGAGAAGACTTACATATGTTGTGTAATCCCATCTCGATGTTGTAAAAATATACCGCTAGAGAATCATGTAAGGCAAAAAATTACCTTTCCTCCTTCTCCCATAATACTTAAATAAATAGTGAAAAAGAGATGAGATATATGGCAATTTATATTAACAAAAAAATTCTAGCTTGCTTCTCCAGTTTTGCTATTATAATTTGTCTGTTCTGCTTGGTTTCTAACAATATTGTGCATGCATATGGAGAAAAGGGGGATATCAAAGTGACCGACGTAGGATCATTTGTAGATGCTAATGGTACAAAAAATATTGTAGGTACAATAGAAAATAGCAACAGAACAACCTTCCAGACTCTTATTGGCCTGAACATTACTACCGGCTATAATAACACTGAATCCCATTTAGTAACTGAACCCTATAGCAAAGTTATCTATCCTTATTCTCAAGTGCCTTTTAAGTTCAAGATTTCCTCATCTTCTCATATAAATTCTGTCGGTAAACCATTCCCATATCAGGTAAGTGATGCAAATGTTCCTCGTTATGATGTTGTTAGACTAAACTATAGCAGCTTGCCTAGATCGGATGGTTCTTTGATAGGTTTTGTCAAAAATATCGCTTCATTTGACATTTACAATCTTACAATCTATGCATCAGCCCATGACAAAACTGCTGATCAGATAGATTCAGTAAGAAGTGCTGTAATCCCGGTTCTGAAAGCAGGAGAAAGAGTGCCCTTTAATGTTTTTCCTGATCCTGCTGTCAGGTCAAAAGTCTCTTTCTACAGCTGTTTTGGAGTAGATCTTAGTACCATGAATATAAAGATAAAGATAGGACAAAATAGGTATATTACGTCTAATATTACAGGTCTTGCTACTATTAAGGACATAAAAGCCGACCCTTCTACAGGAACCATTGTGATACATATAGATAATCAATACCCTGTTCCTGGTCCACTTAGGTTGATAATTCCACAAAAACTCAATACTCCAATGATATTCGTTACGATGGATGGAATAGTTAATAGAAATGCTGTGGCTACAACCAAAGGCTATACTTATGTCGATTTGAATATTCCTATGGGTAAACATCGGGTAAGCGTCAGTGGTATAAGATAGAAGGCTTCAGAATCATTGGTAAAAAATTGCAACAAGGGCCTATGGAAGAATTGTGGTACATCTACCTACCCAATAGAATTCTCACATAGCAGACAAATCGTATTCAGAGGGTGATTTGTGTTATCTAAAAAGATAAGTATGTGTGATGACACTTTATTGACGAAATTTTATATGCGGAGAAGATGTTATAACACCTATAGAATTTCCTAGTTGTTCTACAAACCATATATTTCCATTAGAATCTGAGGTTAGAAACTGAATATTGGGATTTGATTTGGGTATTTCAATTTCTCTGCTTGCACCAGTTTTGGGGTCTATTACTGCAATCTTATTTGTTGTATGTTCGGCTATCCATAGAAAACCCTTGTTATCCATCGTCATCCCAAAAGGTAGTGCCTCACGATTAAACACAGGATACGTTTTGAAGACCTTAGATGTCGTATTAAAAGCTGAAGTCGTATGATTATCGTGGTCTGAAATATAGATAACATTACGTGCAAAGGGGCTGTAAAACAATTCTGTTGGGGAGTAACTAGTATTATTAGTTACTATTAGAGGATGCTCCTTAATCTTGTTATTCACAGGATCTATGCTCGCTAATTTTCCTGCTCCTTCAGCTATCCAAATCAATCCAGAGTCTTTATCTACCAGAATACCGATTGGCATTGCATTTGCTGTTGGTAGATGGATTGTAGTAAAGTCTTTTGTCTGCGAGTTAAATCTCAGTAGTTCGTCTGTATCTGGCGAGGTTAACCAAAGGTCATCATTTAAATCTATGGCAATACGTGAAACAGTACCCTGAGTAGGGATATTGTATAATTTGGTGGTATTAGAAGACGGATCATACTTTCCCAAATGTTTCATCAGCGGATCTATGTACCATAATTGATTACTTTTAGGATCCAAAGTCATAACTGTTACAATACTAGTACCATTAAGCTTATGTTCTGTGTATTTGGAAGAATTTAGATCGAATTCTAAAATTCTACCACTATCAATAACTGTATCTCCAACCCAAATTACATTTCGACTTTTATCATAAAGTGCAAATAGTGGTATACTATTGTTTCCAGGAATATTAAATTCTTGAATATGAAAATTTAATTGGTTTAGTTTGGGGACTGTGGATAAGGCATAGGCAGAAAGAGGAGTCAATGAGTTAATCCAATCTATTTTTTTTATTAAGTTAGGGGATAAATAATATTCTTTTGAATTGTTAGAAACTGGAGTTATAATCAGAAATAGTATTAAAGCAAGAACTGGAATAATAGCAGTGAAAAGAGACAAGAAAAAATTACAATCAATGGCACTGTATGAATGTGACATTCAAGCTGTGCTTAGGAACATTGTTGCTATTATCATAATTATTATTGAAACTGACCACCACTGGCTTCAGAACCCAGTAGGCTGTTTTTTCGTAGATTTCTAAGATAGAGTGCCCATTCACTAGGTTTGTATGACATTCCTCAGACTATACTCATTATCTAGATATATAAATACATCCTGAGGTAGGATGAATTTTCCATCCACCTTTATATTCTGATTTACTTTATTTTATTTTACCCTCCTCCTTATTTCTTATTATTATTTTCATCTTCTGTAGTCATAACTGCCTTTGGCACATCCCGTCCTGTCACATGTAATACAGATAGCCATCCTAGACTAGCAATCTGATCTGTGTGTGCATGCATGATAAAATTGCCAGCGTATGGGTACTTGAATTCCATTATACCTCGATCTCCTTGCGCAAATGATACAATATCATTACGAAATGCTGGTGTTAGACCAGTCCCTGATGGATAGTAATCATAGAGATTTCCATGCATATGCAGACTATTTGGTTCAAAGTCCAGCATGTTTACAACATAAGCTCTGTATAGCTGTCCTGTAGTTAGATCGATAGGATGTTCTACATAATAAAATGCTACTCCATTCATTGAATATACTGCATTATCATGATCTTCGGGTAGATCCACCTTAGATGCATTGACCATCATTTGATTTGCTTCTGCAGCGGTTGGAAGCCTAGGATATGGATCATTAATTTTCAAGTCATAGCCATT
>DATBGR010000023.1:0-2708 GCA_036557905.1 Nitrososphaeraceae archaeon
CTATATTTTATAATAAAAAATTGTGTTTTACATTATCATGATATGATTTTAATTTTGCAGGTAGTTTATCTTTGACTCTTCCCTTTTGCTGATTGTAATGCTATTAGTGGACATCAGTGCCAAGCCAAATGACTGTTAAAAAGGCATTCATCTTATTACTCACAATCAAACTTAGTGTAAGCATCAAGTATTTGATTATGGATATACACTAACACAGCTAATTCTTCTGTGTCTATGTGTTAGTAATGGATCTCTTTCTGATAATAATTTAATGCATTAAATCCAGCGCAATTTTTAATTCTACTATTTCCTGTTCGACAGCTTTTTTGTCTCCATCATCGGCAGTGCGAGTGGATAGACTTTCGCAAGCGTCTAATTCTGATAATATAATTTCCTTTTTGTCGATACAAAGACTATGATATGCATCAATAAATGAGTATGTTATCTTAGTTGCCTTGCCCTTGCAGCCACATGTTTTTGCAATAACCTTAATCGGTTGTTCGGACTCGGTGATATTCATTCTTACCAGAAATCCTCTCTAATGGGTGTATCTAACCGATATGGTTTATCTAAGTCTAAGTTCATTAGATATATCTAATGGCAAGATATATAAAAGTAATATGATTACATTTGCAAATCACATATGGTTTTATACTATTGTTTCTATGTATAATACGACAGTCTTTGAAGACCATATTGTGTGGAAATTTGTCAGATCACAAATCACAAAGCGAATTACGATTTTCAGAAATATCTCCTATGTGGTCTGAACGTCTGAATCAAGCAAGAGACAATATTTCTCCCTTTGCACCTATACGATCGCGATGGTACCGTGAGCTTACAATTTCGTCAGCATGTGTAGTAGGTGAGGCATATGGATTTTCTTCGAGTTATGTACATAAATGCAAAACATGCAAAGAGCTTGGCTTTCAGTTTATGAATTATTTTTTCATACAATCAGATTCAGGAATTGAAAATGCCAAACTTGATTTTGAAGATCATTGGAATAAAGAACATTCTGAAATTAAAACTAAAAATAAAATGAAAGTAGACGCAAATTCACAAATTCAGAGTTACTCAGCATCAGCCAGTTCTGAGAGTCAATTATGATGGTAAAGCGACGGTGTCTGCTACTAAATTATCACTTATAACATTACCGTTTATTACTGGTATTACAATTTGTTTCTTACTACTCTCTTCAGTTCAATCTATTTCTCTTCCTCATAATATGCATTATAACAATTTTGTCTATGCTATGGCAGGCAAGCATTACACCATAACCATTCCTAAAGGATCAGCAAATCCAGAAGTTGATATAACAAAGTTAGGTCCTAGGCAATGGTATATGCCAAGAACGATGACAATAAGTGTAAATGATAACGTAACTTGGATAAATCAGGATACCGAAGCTCATACTGTCACAAGTGGTACTGGAGGTGGAATGGAAAGCTTGGTTAATGTTAACAAGAAAGGCAGTCCAACAGGTGATTTTAATAGTGGTCTATTTAAGCCAGGACAATCTTGGACTCGCACATTTACTAAACCAGGAATGTACAATTATTTCTGCACTATACATCCATGGATGGAAGGAATAATCAATGTAAAAGCACAGGCACAGAATATACCTAACTATCCAGTTACCGATACTGGCAAGCGTATAGACAAACTTCCTGTATACACATTTACTACAGATGGAAAGTTTGAAGTAGGTTTAAGTTGGAATCCAAAGGTATTGTTAACAGGTAAGGAAACAACATTTTTTATAAGCTTCTTTGATCGTGCAAACAACAAGCCTAATCTTTTGTCTTTTGATTTTGTACTGTTCCAAAACGGAATGCAACTGAAACGGATACCTACTAGTGCACAGATTGGAATGAATGTACAAAATTACGTATTCGCAAATTCTGGTCCAGTAAATATTAGAATTGAGAATATAGGTGGTACAAAAACAGACTTTGCTGCCTTTAATACTACTGTATATAATAATCCCAGTATTTCTTCATCTTCAGCTAGTCAGCTTGCTTTACAATACGAGAAATCTAATCAACAGTCAAGTCTTTTCCAGATAAATCTTGTGACATTAGTTTCTATCGTATATGCAGTTATAATCGGCATACCAGCTGCCGTAGCGGTGATCTATATTCTTTATAGAAAAGGAATCATTTAACATCAGGACTCTAAAAACATGATTCGTTTATTTCTTGCTTACTTGTTATTTTGCTATCTATGTCTTTTGCCTATAGAGCTGTAAGACATGATTAGTATATAGTTAATTACTTAGTTAATTACTTACTAGTCCAATTAATGGATATTTGTAAGCAATAGTTCACTAACTGCTTTTGTGTATATTTCAAAAACTATTTTTTCGTATGAAGAGTCAACATTCTTATGCTCATATCTTCTTGCTGTCTTTACAATTAACTCAGATATGTGTTCTGCCAAGTTATTGGTGATTTCTGGATTCTGGTCAATTTTAAATGACTTTTCTTTTAGCATCAGTAGAGAAATAAGAACTCTTGCCCTTTCCAGGCTGACTGGATAGAAATAACGAGAAATATCTTTTGGTAATGATTGTAGGTCATATACAAACAGATACGCTACACTCGTGAAAAATATTTGCATAATTCTATGTCTTTCTACCTCTCTTTTGGTTATTGTAACTAATCTTTTTGACCTTAGTATTTTCATGTGATGATTAAGGGAGGCTC
>DATBGR010000024.1:0-2186 GCA_036557905.1 Nitrososphaeraceae archaeon
CAATTATTGATGCAAAAAACAGAGGTGTGAAGATAAGATATCTTACTGAAATCACCAAGGATAATATAGATTACTGTAGAGAACTGATGGAAATTGTCGATGAGGTTAAACATCTTGAAGGAATAATGGGCAATTTTATGATAAGTGATGCAGAATATCTTGCCCCTATAGCATTTGGCGAAGAGACAAAAGTCGCTGCCAAAGTCATTTTCTGTAATATTAATTCATTTGTGAAACAACAGCAGTATTTCTTCGATATGTTGTGGAACAAAGCAGAGACTTTCAGTAAGAGGATTGTAGAGATTGAGGAAGGAATAAAAGCAGATTTTATTGAGACAATGATAAATCCTTATGAAGTTCAGAAACTTGCATTTGAGCTTATAAATTGCGCAAGCAACGAAATCCTTGTTATATTTTCTACCGCTAATGCATTTCGTCGTCAGATAAAGTCAGGAACGGTCAGATTTCTAAATGAGGCGAGCCTTCGAGGACTGGACGTAAGAATACTCACTCCGATTGATGAAAAGATTGAGAAGATTGTAGAAGAATTCAGAGTAATTGATCGCGATAATTTTGTTATCGACAGTAAAAGCCATAAACTTGACACTTCCAATCAAGATTATCTAGAGAATCCAAAATATCCGAATGTACTAAAGATTCGTCTTATCCAACCTCAATTGCAAACCAAAGTTTCGATTTTGATCGTTGACAGAAAATATTCTCTAGTTGTGGAATTAAAAGATGATAGTAAAGAGACTTCAATTGAAGCTATGGGATTGACATCGTATTCTAATAGCAAATCCACGGTTTCGACCTATGTCTCAATATTTTATTCACTATGGACTCAACTTGATCTCTATGAACATTTGAAGGAATCCAATAAACAACAAGAGCTACTCATTAGACGTCTACAAAATCATGATGACCTGCAGAGGGAATTTATCAATGTGGCTGCTCATGAACTACGAACACCGATCCAACCGATTTTGGGTCTAGCTGACTTACTGAGTAGTAAAAAAGGAGATATAAAACAGTATCAAGAATTTATAACAATCATAGGCAGAAATGCTCGTCGGTTAAAACATCTTACTGAGGATATATTAGATGTATCTAGGATAGACGGTAATTCATTAGAACTGAGACATGATATTTTTGATTTAGTCAGAACAATTACGGAATTATTGGATGATTCTAGAAAAGATCAAGCCGGTCTTGCAAACGGGCCTACTATATCATTTGAATGTACAGTCAATGATGCTTTGGTACATGGAGATAAGCAAAGGATCTGCCAGGTTATTCAAAATTTATTAGATAATGCATTCAACTTTACAAAAAGCGGCTCAATTACCGTGTCGTTATCAGCAACGACACAGAATGCAAAAGAATGGAATATTGCTATAAAGGATACTGGTAAGGGAATCGATTTGGAGATCATGCCTAGATTATTTACAAAATTTGCAACTAAATCAGAAAACGGAATAGGATTGGGACTATACATTTCAAAGAGCATCATTGAAGCTCATGGCGGCAAGATTTGGGCCAATAATAATACTGATAGTTGTGGTGCAACTTTTGGTTTTTGTTTATCAGCATAGGACTAATTCGTCAAACGACGAAGAAGAGAATCAATTCACTTGTCATTTTTCTGGCAGGCATACATATTCCTTATATCTCTTCCTGGGTGAAAATAGCTACGCACTTTGTAATCATAAGTTATCACGTTTTATTTTTCCATTTGTCGTTAGCATAACTTTAATCTAAAGTTCGAAAATAGAATGTAATCCTATTTTAAAAAATTAATACTTTGATTATTAGAAAATAATATGATGATATTGGATTATCGATATGTGAAAGTCAGTACATAAAATTATACAGGTTATGACAAATACAAAAGAAACTATCTATAGAGAGCTACTGACTTTATATGTAGATCGGATCAGCATTAGTATCTATAAACAGATGATGTTATTTTGATTATATATTAACGAGAAAACTAAATCTATAAAGTTGAAATAATTCTATATTTAGCATTTGTCCTTTGAATGAGATCAACCATTAAAATTCGATATAAATTTGAAATAGTAGTAAGCAGTATAAGATTACAATATGATTTTTTGTAGTCGGTGTCATAAAGAACTTGACGAGGAAGGATTATGGACATCAACAGAAGTTACTTATACAGATAT
>DATBGR010000025.1:0-8032 GCA_036557905.1 Nitrososphaeraceae archaeon
ATATTAATAATTCTGACTTAGGGTATAAACATTATTTATTTATGCAGTATGCAGTACGAACGATCCATCGATGTCAACTGATTATATATGCACTTGCAAGATCTGTAATCATAGTGTCGTGAATCAATGCCCAAGATGGGATTGCAAGTGTTGTGCCATTGATAATCATTCAAAGGTGATGGATGGAGTGGAAAGCTTTACTCCTCTGCGTTATGTAGAATTGCTAATCGGTTCGAGGAATTTCTGGTCGAAATGAATGATTGATTAAGATTGCAAGGGCTAATCTTTTTATTGAGAACGCAATTATTAGATAGCGAATGGATAGCGAAGACGATATCCTGAAGGCAGTTGAAAGGCTAATGAAGGACAATAAATTGTCTAACTTAAAAGCCTTATCTATGTTACATGGAAAATATCAGAGTGAAAGACGTTTAGAAGAGGCTGTAATCGTTCAAAGAATTATAGATAAAGTGAAAACTGAAAATCCAGAATTCAAGGAAGGATTTTATGAGGACTCATAACTAAAACATCAGCGTCAACACATAGTGAAAAGTTAATCGATAAGAAAAATAGTGCGTTCTAAACCAAGCGTTTGAGTATAAAATAGAATCTAAAATCGAATGATAATAATAAACAAGTAACAAGAATAATAATGATTGAAATACAGCTAGGAGAAATTAGGGATGTAAAGGGATAATGTAAAGGGATAACACAACGATTACATAATGCTAAACTATGATCAAAATGGCAGGCGTAATCACAATCATTACTACCCAAAACAGATTCTACAACTGAATCGCGATAGTCGAATCATCGTGAGAATAATAGAACAATCCATACCATTTCATTAGAAAAACAATTGAATAGATGTTATTGCAAGAGTTAGCCCAAGTCTTTTTTAATAATTTTTAATTGCTGTTCTAATTCAATAATTCTAATTTGTTCTTTAGATCCTTAAATCTATTTCTTACAGTAACCTCTGTTACTCCAGCAGCTTTAGCAATATCAATCTGGGTCTTATTTTCGCCAGTTACCAGACACGATAGATAAACGACTGTTGCGGCCATACCCATTGGATCTTTTCCAGCAGATATCTCCCTTTCAGTGACCGTATTCATTATCGCTATTGCTCTTCTCTTTGTTCGTTCGTTTAGACTTATTTTATTTGCCACCTTTACAATGCATTTCATAGGATCTAGCATAGGAGTTGAAATATCAAGCTCAACACTCAGTATTCTATAAGCTTTTGATATTCTTTTTTCTCTTAGGGAACTAGCATGTGCAACCTCATCGAGAGTCTTTGGAATTCCTAGTTCTCTGCATGCAACGTAGACCGCTGCACCAAGTATACTATCTATCGTCCTTCCTCTTACCATTCCTCTTTGCTGAGCTTTTCTGTATGTATAGGCAGCTTTTTCTACTACCGCATCTGTTAGTCGTAATTTATCTTTTAATCTAAAGAGCTTGTGAAATGCAATTATCAAATTCCTGTCAGTTGCTTTATAAAGTTGTGTTCTCTGGTTCCATGTCCTCAATCTTTGCATTTTCGTATATGTTGCACTGTCTAGCTTGTGACCGCTGGCATCTTTATCAGTTTTTCCAATCGTGGTAGATAAGCCCATATCATGGTATGCAATTGAAGTCGGCGAGCCCAATCTAATCTTGTTATAATCTTGCTCATTACCAAACGTGCGTGAATCAGGTCTTGTACTATCTTCAATACGATCATTTATTACTGTACCACATTTGGAACAAATGATTTCACCAGATTCAATATCAGTTATAATTACTGATGCGTTATCGGGGACCTTAGAAGCATGATTACTATTACATACGGGACATATTATGCCTGTAATTTCATTCTTCAATACCATAACAGATGATCGACAACAACATATTATAAAATTACATGGCAAATAACTAGTTAATGTCTAATTCCGTCTTTGCTCTGTATTGAAAATGTATCCGCATTTCTTTTAATCATTATATCTTTGACACATATTCTTTTAAGGAAAGAAAACCACACTATGTTGTCCTGCAAAATGGTATTGCGGGTTCTGTTCCGTTCCCCGCATAACTATTTGGTATAGAGGAAAGGCCAAATACGGAACTGGCCGAAAAAAGCCTGTTACCTGCAGGGTTATCTAGTCCCTGGAGCCAGGAAGCAAGCAAGATCTTCACTTCTCTATCTTTAATATAAACAATCTATTATAGTAATTAGTTTATTATTGCATTTTTGTCCCATTTAAGTTACATTTAGTTTAATATTTTATAAAAATCCAATAACAGAATTCTAAAGACAAGTTCTATGTATCATAGACATAGATATCTGGATAAAAAAATAATTGATTGCTGCCCTACTTTGTATTATTACCTAGTAGAGTTTGATCCACTTTGGTTTAATGGAGCACTACCCATAAATTTGCTGGGAGAGGATGATGCGTTTTTAGTAGTGTGCATACCGGATGTTGTTAGTTCCTTTGGAGACGCTTTCTCCCCTCCAGTTTTGTTTACTTCAGTCGGTGTGCTTCCTTAAGAATCTTAAGCGAATCCTTCGGATACGATCGATGGTGTCGTGATTCCTTGTACTTAACCATGGCGCTCGTGAATGACATGATCTTACAATCACTTGCTCTGAATCATTAATATACGCTCATCGCATTTGAAGGTCATCCATTGATGTTAAGCCACCAATTCACGATATTATGTTATAAATAATACGTATATTGCAATTGCTTAAAATAAAGATCACAGTTGTATTGCGATTTGCTATGATCTGTCTAGTAAAATGTATCCCCCTTACTGTTTAAAAAATCATATCTAAACGTTGTTCATTATCGCTATCTTCTGATAACAGAAGTATTCATTTCTCTTTTCTACGTTTTATTTCTTTTTCATCTGCTAGATGCTCCGTTTCCGCATTCTCATGAGTCTCTGCCTCTCCTTTTTCAGTTTGAGTTGGTACGTTATCCTTCTCATTATACCTTACAACACGTTCGGCCTTTTCCGACTTTTCATCCTCGACTTGTGAATTGTATTCGATATCACTCAATGCTATTCAAATAATGGTTATCATAATAGAAAACAATTTCAAGATGACATACATGGAATTTATTTAAAAATATACTATTCCAATGACTCTTGACTTTGACTAATGAAATATAACACAAATTCATCTGTAGTTCAATTCTAAATCTAAAGTACTATGTAGGTGTAAATTTGAATTTCACATAGTAATAGATCAGCAATAACTAGAAGATGTATTAGAAGTATAATCAGTCTGGGAGCCTTGCTTGAATTTCTTTTTCACAGTCCTTGCGAGTTTGATACCAGAGGTAAGATTATTGTTGTAGGTATGTTTTGCCGGTATGTTCTATCTGAGTCATAGGACGAGATAGACTACGACCTAGTTTAGATATGTTTTCAAAAATAGGGGGTTCCTTAGTTGCGTTAATCAACAACTCTAGTCCCAGGTAGCAAAATCATATTATGATTATCTAAGAGGTGGTCGTCTTCCAAATATGATTGTCATTCCTGGCCTGCCGACTCGATAGTCTATTACTGACACTTCCTCTATAGTCATTGGCACTTCGGATAGCTGATGACCACAAATGGGACATTTTTCAATTTTGCCTCTTAAATTAAAGCACGAGCAAGACCATCTACAATGATCACACAGTTCCAGTATGCTATCCGGGAAACTTTCTCCTGTAAGTCTTTTTTGCTTCTCATTGATGTCTTCGTATGGGATTATCAAACTCTCCGGAGACTCTCCCTCAGTTACGTCATACCAGGCATCCTTATTACTCGGCGTTCTCATTCCACTCATTATATGTAATAGCAACCAAGCATATAATTATTACAATATTTCAATTTGTCACGCAATACGAAGGCCTCTTATTTGCTATTTTATCACAAAAAGTTATATACTTCTGAGAATAGGATTGAAATCAACTGTTATTGATATTATACCTTATTCACGAATACCTGCAATTCTGTGAATGATTGTCCCAAAGAGGGAACTAAATAGCACGAGTATCTGGATCTAAATTTATCTTAGAAGCTTTGTATACCAATATGCCTTACCACCTTTCTATTATGAATTGCTGTTCCCTTCTCAGATCATTTTTAAACGAAACTGCATTTAATGGATTAAACGTCAAATTTCTTAATTTTTCTCAGTTATTAAATTATTTTGGAATGATTAATATTGCATCATTGTAACGAGTATGCACCTGGAAGAGATGATGAACAAAAGTAATAATGAGTCACCCAACGGATCAATAATTGCCAATTCTGCAAAAAATCATTCGAAACAAATCGAGGTGAACCAAAAAGCAAATCTGAAGACAAAAGAAACGATATTCATACTATGTGACTCATGTATTTGGTGTGCTACATTTATTGGGAAACAGATGCTACCCGCAGAAAGTAGGTGCCCACATTGTTTGCAGACCGAACTTTCGAGTTTTCCTATATTACCCAACGAATCCTTTACCATTTGTTATAATGAAATACGTGGAGTTGAACTAAAATTCAATCCAAGAAAGAAACAGCATTATTAATTACTCTGTTATTATGCCCTACTACATAATAGCTGGTATACGATTGTACATTAATTCATAGAGTACATAACATAACTGAAAATATCGACAATGAACATTGTACGTAGAAATACAATTATTTTCACTGCATGTACGTCGCCGCATATTTCAAATTAATTTTTGGGATTCCAAACAAGATTGCACATTCATATTACAATCCAAATTTTTAACTTTGACAAGCAAACTGACTAAAATTATTTACTCTAATTATAACTTTGCTTTAGATTCAATATCCTTGTCAAGAGACACAGTTTGTTCTTCTTTTTCTGTTTTTAATACAGTCATCAATTCTGATTCGAGAATGTGTGGGATTTTGCAAACCTTATTTTCTACTATCTCTCTCATGTGGATTAAATTTTTTGCACGAATCTTTAACAAAAGGTCAAATTTACCATGCATTTCATGCATTTCCAAGACTTCCTCAATTTTTAACAGATCTGATATAATTTGATCAGCTGATCCTGGAGAAATATTTATACCCATAAATGCCATGTGATCGTATCCCAAAAGATCGTTATCTACAGATATTGTAAATTTGTTGATAATACCTGTTGTCATCATTCTCTTAACTCTCATATGCACAGTTGCATCTGAAACACCAATTCGCTTTGCTATATCAACAAATGGTGTCGAAGAATCTTTCTTTAAAACATTAATAATTCTAAGATTGATCTCATCAATTCGAGAAATGTCATCATCAATATTGGGTTGATTTAGCATTATCCTATTTCAATGTCATCATATTAGCCATAAAAATATTTTGTAACTATGGCAGAAGATAAAAATGTGCATAAGACTTCTTGAGAGGAAATAAACCTATCTACCAGCATTTATCTCTCGAAGCAATATACAGCAGTATTTGTTTTTAGTGTATCAGTATAGGTGGAGATTTAATTTCCATGCACGCTAATAAAATTCGAAGCAACTTGGCAGCGCCCATTAAAAAATTTGATCCGTATAAATAGTATGTTTGCCTGCACACACCAATCATAACCGTAAAGTGATCATCACCGGTACTTAACTTCCTACTATAAAGTTATTCATGTTCCATATGTGTTTGGTTATGCGGGCGCCAGTGGCGATTGTCAGTCTTGCATCAGCGTAATAGGGTCAACATGCTTTATCTGTCTACTAGGTTATAATTGAGTAATTGAGTAATAATTGCCACAATACAGTACCCGACGTTAAATCTTAAATGATAGACGAATTATTTGTCGCAGATGCGGTAAAGTTGAGAATAGTCCGAATTTGATGACCTCAATTATTATCATCATAAAATACTAAGAACTGCTCTTACCAAGCAACTACTCTAAATTACTGCGTTCGATATGATCGTGCAATAATTGATTCGAATGAATGAGCAATAACTATCTATACTCGGATGTATTATATGTTAGATAACAAAGTTAAGTCTGGATAAAATACTTGCTTATCTCATATATTCAACACAATTACTTGTCGCTGGTTAGGTAATTACTGCAATTGGCTACCATAATCTAGCTCCACTCATGTTGATTGCAGTACCAGCGATTTTCATTATATTTTTAATTGATGCTAATTGTAAGTAAGCAAGATATCCAGTTATATTAGCAAGTGGAATGGACTGATCAATGGTCTCTTTAGCAAATCAGCTATGTAATACAAAATGTTTTTGGCCTGCATGATATCTACAGTTAGATGATAACTAGTCGAGCAGACAACCGAGCCTACACACAAGCAAACTTTAGGTTGGAAATAGTTTTCTTGGACTTATTTACTGAATCTATCGCCATCGGATCTTACTATCTGAGCCGACAAGTCAAAATAATAATAAGGTCCAACAACGATAGACATGTATATCCATAGATCGATAAAGTAGCTACCATATAAAATCAATTTAGCTGATATATTTGAGAAGATTATTCGAATTTAATTGATATATGAATCCATCGTTGTATTATTTAAAATATATATGCAAAAAAATCACCGCCCAAACTTGCAACTCGGTAAATAATTAAGCTACAAATGATGGTAGTATGGTAACCTAATCTTTTTGATTATTTGTGAGTAATCTAAACAAATGAGTTAAATTGCTACATGCTATCAATTTGGCTAAACTAACACCTTCCCAGTAGAATTTAATTAACGAATAGATTCCATTTAAGAAAATTTAATGTTTTAAATAATACTATGGAATACTCCGTACTTGGTATCTATCAAGCAATCATGCTACCCTTTTGAAATGATTTATGAAGCAGATCATTTTGACTTATTTGATAATGTGTATAGATATTTCCAATTTGTACTGTCGATACACTGACGTAAACCATCAATAATATATTCAAATATGATATCGCGAATAAAGAAGCTACACCCATATATATCATACAAACCAGATAATACTCATTAGCAAAGAGGACCATATACCATGACTGAAAAAATCATCATATCTGATGGGATTCCCAACGTTATTAATGAAATAACAAGATCAAATTTTGGTTCGCATTATTGTATACTATACCATAATTTGAAGACATTAAGGAATATGTATCCACATCTGATAAGACGACATCTGGAAGTTAAGAATGACATGGTTCTCTTCTTACCATTTTATGATTCTATAGAACAAGTTCGGAAGATATTATTAAAAAATAATGTTGACGTTAAAAAATGCGAGAATATAGAGGAATCACTAATAATAATGGATGCAAGTAAAGCATATTTCGGATCCTCGACAGATATCGTCTCATTTATCGCTTCACTAACCAAACTTGCTAGGGAATCAGGAAAGAGTGGACTTTCAGTATTTGAAGATATGGGACCATTTTTTTATTATGATAAACTAAATGACTTGCTAAGATATGAAGCATCGTTGTCATCTTCATACAAGCCTTGGATCAAAGCTAAAGGATTTTGTCTTTACAACAAACTCGACTATAATCGTCTTGTAACAAAACAAAAGAAAAAGATATCGAGAAATCACGTAAAAGAGATAGGTTTAATTACTTAGTAACACTCTTTGTTTTAACTAGATCAAAATAATGTAAGTAATATAACTTGATATTTATTTCATGATCCAGATCTCTTTTTGCAATAGATAGAACTCAACCTAAATGAACTAATTAATCCTAACTTAAAGACAGCATATTTTTGTACTCTACATCATTCTCAAGAGATATCATTTGTTCTTCTTTTTCTGTTTTTAATACAGTCATCAATTCTGATTCGAGAATATGTGGGATTTTACATATCTTATTTGCCACTATCTCCCGCATCTGATTTAGATCCTTTGCACGAATCTTTAGCAGTAGATCGAATTTACCATGCATTTCATGCATTTCTAAAACTTCCTCAATTTTTAAAAGATCAGAAGCAATTTGATCAGCAGAACCTGGAGAAATATTTATTCCCATAAATGCCATATGATCGTATCCAAGAAGATCATTATC
>DATBGR010000026.1:0-21466 GCA_036557905.1 Nitrososphaeraceae archaeon
GACTCTGCTAGCTTCAATACCGACATGAATTGATTGGCAAAGCTCATGTCCATAACCTCTGAAGGATGACCTTCGGCAGCAACCAAGTTGACCAAACGACCTTCCCCGATTAGGTATATTTTTTTATGATTCAAGTCATACCGCATAATATTTTCATTGACTTGAATCTTGGTGGACGACTGGCGTTCTAATTCTGAAACAGCTATTTCAACATTAAAATGACCAGCATTTGCCAAAATTGCTCCATCCTTTAGATCCTTTATTACTTCCTTTCCTATCACGTCTTTGCACCCTGTAGTCGTAATAAAAATATCACCGAACGATGATGCCTGTTTCATAGTTGCGACCTTGAAGCCATCTAATTTGGCTTTTAATGCTGAAATCGGGTCAACCTCAGTAACGGTGACATTTGCTCCCAGCCCAGCAGCATTTTTCGAAATTCCCTTTCCCACATGCCCGTAGCCTGCAACAATGACGTTTTTTCCTGATAATAGAATATTCGTGGCACGGATTATACCATCTAGAGCGGACTGACCGGTTCCATATATATTATCAAAATCATGCTTAGTTTCCGCGTCATTTACGGCAATTATAGGATACATCAACTTGCCTACTTTTTGAAGAGCCCTTAATCTAATTACACCAGTAGTTGTTTCTTCAGTTCCCCCGTATAATTCAGATTTGAAATCGTCAATTGATTTATGGATTTCAATAGTTAGATCTGCCCCATCATCTATCGTGATGTTAGGCTTGATTTTCATTGCAGCGTGTATATCATGATAGTATTGATCTGTAGAGACACCTTTACTGGCGTAAATTGATGTACCTTCGTCAATTGCGATAGATGCAGCTACATCATCTTGTGTACTCAGCGGATTACAGCCACACCAAGATATGTCTGCACCAGACGATTTTAACGTCCGGATTAGGACTCCAGTCTCCTTTGTTACGTGTAAGCAGCCACTAACGCGAATCCCGGTAAGAGGCTTTATATTGCAATACTTATCCTTGAGTGAAACTAAAACTGGCATATGTTCTTCCGCCCAATCAATCTTACTTTTCCCATCTTGAGCAAGAGATTCGTCCTTAATTCGATAATGAACCATTATGTGATTCAGGCTAAATCTGCCCATATATTATCTTATTTTTATCTGATTCTATAAGCCATTATGATAAATTTTGATTGCCAAAGTTGTTCGATTCAAAGATCAGGGACACTTCAATTGGCTCCAGACGGCAGCATACCAAGCCGAATTAACATGCTAACTCAATTTACGAACGCTATTCGTACGTTCGATCCCAGATTATCAGTTTTGCTCATAATCTTCTAAGATTGTTTATCAAAAACTGATCGGGTTCGTAAATACTACCATATTCTTGAGCCAACTGCCTTAATACATTGACTGTCGACTCAATTCCGTAGCTTCTAACAGTTTCAAAGAGTTCCCCCTTCAAGCCCATCCCCAACTTTAATGCCATCTCAAGTTCTTTCATATCACAGGCGCCATTGGATATCAGCCAACTTGCATTGTTAGCTGCGAAGGCTACTAGTTTAACGGGATCATACTGTTCAAACCGATTGTTTGCTACGTTGACTCGTTCGTATTGTTCTTTCTTATACTCGTAAAAACCTTGGCCCGATTTTTGCCCATATTTTCCCTCTGAATATAATTTTTCTATAATCGGATTTGGATTTATCACACCTTTGTCTCTTGAATACATTTCCACAGTGGCCTTTTGGATTACATCCAGACCTGTATAGTCCGCAAGTTCGAAGATTCCCATTGGAAATTTCATCTTTTCCTTTACTGCCATATCAATTGCAACTAGGGTCGTCTTATCTCGCTCCAAGCAATACGCTGCCTCATGAACCAGTGGTATAAAAATCCGATTGACTATGAACCCCGGAACGTCTTTACGACAAAGTATAGGCTGCTTTCCCAGGGAGTCAATAAAGTCGACAGCACTTTCGATAACTTTTGGAGAAGTCTCTTTGCCTGGAATCACCTCGACCAATTGCATTAACTGTGGAGGATTAAAGAAATGAAGCCCGATAAACCTATCAGGTCTAGATGTAAGTGATGCAATTTCCGTTATTGGCAACGTGCTTGTATTTGATGCGTAAACCGTCTTATCCGCTGCATTCTCATCAATTCCTTCGTAAACTTTTTTTTTCAAGATTAAATCTTCCGGGACGGCTTCAATAACGAGATCTGAATCACTTAGCCCCTCACGTAAATCAGTTGTGAGGTGTATACGCTCAAGTATCGCTTTCATTTCTAAGTCAGTTATCTTTTGTTTCTTTAGTAATTTTTCAAGTGACCATTTTATCTTCCCTATTGCCGAGTCCAAAAACTTCTGTTCAACGTCCCTTATTGATATATTGTATCCTGCCATAGCAGATACCTGAGCTATCCCATGACCCATCGTACCAGAACCAATAACGGTTATTTTCTTAATTGTAGACAATGTTTATCAAATGATTGTGCTCACACCTTAATTTTACTCTTTTTTTAAAGGGTACACTTAAAATCACGCTAGGCACTACCTCACATATTGGATATTGAGCGGTTTACTGCTGACGTTACTGGCCTTTCGGAGAGATTAATTTCAGGATGTCCACCAGAACACGTTCAGAGGTTAATTTTTGTAAAGGACAGACTTATTTCTCTTTACAAACGAAATATTGTGAAGATCAATCATTCTGTCATGGAATTAATATGTGCAAACCACCTAATAAGATATGGATATCACGTCGATGTTGAGAAGCAATTGACCGATTCACTTGTTTGTGATGTCTTCGCAACCAAAGGTGATGGACAAGTACTAATAGAAATCGAAACAGGTTTCATGCCTCCTGAACACGCATTAGATCCCTTATCTTACTATGTTTCTAGAATAGCAGGTAAAATCTCCCGTTACAGCAAGCATGCAGGTGAATTCATTATGGCGACCCCTGCGGTCAATCTTCTCCCCATACCGGTAATTTTTTCTGAACCACCTAGATCTAGAGCTTTCGAGGATATTAAGAGGCTGAAATCGTTGTGTGATCTATACTACAAATCACCTCCGCTCGAGATACAGGAAATAATGAATGCCAGGCTTCATATGATATATGTGATTAATGTGGACGAAGGCAGAGTTATTGAAACTGACGTAGATTCCTATTTCAAAATGCTGGCACCTTTACTTTCATTAGCTGGCATTAGATCTGGAATAATAAGAAAGGAATAAATTAGCACCTGGTTAGTCGGAACGAAGGCGATGGTTCCTAAAATAAGAGACAATATATCGAATATTGAGTTAATACTGACCCCTCTCAAACAAAAGCGATTATTATTAACACATTCATAGTAAGAAAATGGATCTACAATTCCTAGGTGCAAGTTTCTTAAATTGTTTAACATATTGTATATTATCTATATGAGTATAGCCGAGGTATGAACAAATCTAGAAAGGCTGCCTACTTGTCTATTGGCATAGGTCTTTTAGTGCTAGTGACGACAAGTACTTCGTTACCTCGATTAGCAATCGCACAGGACAATACGCCGGCCGGCGATTCAAATTCGGGTGATGGGGTATCCAAGAAGGACCTAAAGGAATTATCGAATTGCCAATCTAAGGCCGCTAAGGACGGCCAGCTCACCGAGACAGAGTTAGATAGTTGTTATGCTAATTCATTTCCTGGTTCCGAACCAGCATCTAATACAACTCCACAACCAGCATCTAATACAACTCCACAACCAGCATCTAATACAACTCCACAACCAGCATCTAATACAACTCCACAACCAGCATCTGAACCAGGTGTAAATTCTATACCCGCTCCACAACCAGCATCTGAACCAGGTGTAAATTCTATACCTGCCACTGGACCCAACCAGATATCTCCGATGAATTTATCAGGTAGCAATGATGATCTTCCAATCGATAAAGCGACATTAGGTGAAATAATCAAGAATCGCTTTGGGCTAGGTTCTTAATACTTTGACAAGTGACACGGGAAGATTAAAGCCGTGTCTACGTTTCTTTCTATTAAGTAATGTATAAAGCTTGGACATTTGATTCTGTTAATCTTAAATCTGTCAACATATCAAATACAATTCTTGCAGCTTCAGATAGTGCTACTTAATCAAGACGACGCATCAAAATGCACAGCCCAAAAGTTAGTCAAATTCAGACTCGCAATACAGGTTCGAACATTCAGTAATGAGAGCATTGTGTTAAATCCGCTTTCAGACACGATATTGTCGCCGAGGGATAGATCAAATTCAGAATTTGTTTGCGCGGTCGACTGTTCTTGGGAAAATATTCATCAAGTGGCGAAGCTAACTGTATTTCGTACTAGAAATAATAGGAGACTTCCAAATCTAATGGCTGGAAACCCAACAAATTATTCTAAGATAGGAAAATTATCTACTGCTGAAGCGTTAGCTGGATGTGCCTATATACTAGGGAACAAAAAATTGTCAATTGCTCTCATGAACAAATTCAAATGGGGTCACACTTTCCTTGAACTCAATGCTGAGCCGTTAGAAAATTATTCTCGTTCAACTAATCAAGAGCAAATCTTGAAGGTTGAAAAGGACTATTTTTACCAAGAATATTAAAATATCTTTATGTGAATCTGTATCAATAGGTGAGCTAGTGAGCGGGTGACTCCTAGGAGAGGAAACTCCTCCCTCATTGCAGGCACTCGAATTAGCGATAATTAGCTGGAGACGGCTGGCTACGGAACAGAAAAGAAATCTAGACACGATCGTGTCCTAATGATGATGAATAGTCTGAAGAGTGTGTTCTAGAATGAAATTGCCGACCCGAGTGGAGTAAGGCCAAATGGAGGGCGATTTTTCCTGCAATACCTCAGGTTGGCCGCTCAGCGAAATCTCGCTTAAAACAAAAGGAGGGTTACTGCTAGCACACCGGTTTATTCTTACAGTAGGAACTTAGACATAGTTTCTCCTAATAATGCTAGATGGGACTTTTGCCATCTGGAAGAAACCGAATAAAGTACTATATATTTGAATGTTGATCTTTAAGACGCGATAGATTATTTAGTCGAATAATTATTTACCTCGTCATTTAATTGAAGGTTAACATCTTCCCCCAATCAACTATTTCCAAAGAACTCTCAACGGAGTTTGGGTATAATGAGTGGATGATCTCTAGATTTTTACAATTTATCCCGAGCTTAAAAGACTGTCTACTTGCAATGGAAAGAAGACTTCCTAAATACATCAGGATCAACACTCTGAAAATTAGCAAGAATAGCCTGATTCAAAGATTAGTAAAAAAAGATGTTGTATACGAGGATACCAATTTAGATGAGGTCCTGCTAATAAAAAAATCCCGCTACCCTATTGGAGCCATGACAGAATACCTTCTAGGATATTATTACATACAAGATCTTACATCTTGTCTTGCTGTCGAAGAACTGGAAGTGTCACCGTACCAATTGAATTTAGATATGGCTTCAGCTCCAGGAGGTAAGACAACCTTGATATCACAAAAAATGAAAAATTCCGGTTGCGTTGTAGCTTTGGAACCAAGTTCAAGAAGGGTAAAGGCTCTGAAGTTTAATTTATCTCGTTGTGGAGTAACGAACACTTGTACCTATAAACTGGATGGATTTTACGTAGAAAGACTGGGGTTGAAGTTTGATCGAATACTACTAGATGCACCGTGTAGCTGTGAAGGAATTATTGCAAAGGATCCAGTTATTAAGACCAATTTGACGCCGCAGAAGATTCAATCATGTATGTTTCGACAGATCGAATTGCTTCGGAGCGCACTTAAGGTTATTAAACCTGGGGGTCTAATAATCTATTCAACTTGCACTTTTGCTCCTGAAGAAAATGAATTAGTTATCAACAATTTGCTAAAAATGAATAATAATATTAAAATCGAACCACAAAAATATGGAGAATCAGGTTTGACACAATACGGCGACCTGAAACTGGATGCAAGTTTAGCTAATACTCGCAGATTTTATCCACATTTACACAATACCTCTGGCTTTTTCATTGCAAAAATTCGTGTCCTTGAAGGTGAATAGATGTGTTCAGAAAACCTACTCGGGGAGAAATGACAGCGCTTAAGCGCAGTTATTCTAACTTGGGATGTTTTGAGTATTTCGAAGAAAAGAACAAATGTATTCTTATCAAAGATCGATCGAACACCAAAGCAAAGGAGATATATTTAACTTCTGAGAGCGCCGGTGAGCTTGCGATATCAATTCAGCCTGCACACGTAGGTTTATTGATTGGTCGCCTTGGAAACCGATTAATTCTTTCTCTGGAAGGAGCTGGGATAGCCCATAAGGCGGGATGCAAGCTACCATTCGTAACTGTTAACGAGAATGGAGAAAGATTGGTTCTTTACGGTAGGGATGTATTCGGACAATCAATCATCGATGCTAGCATAGACATCCAAGCTAATCAAAATCTCATAATCTTAAACAATAAGCTGGAGATTATTGCTATTGGTCGTGCTCGATTTCCGAATCCTCTTCTATTCAAAGAGGATTCAACAACGGTTATAAACCTGCATGATATTGGATACTATCTGAGACTTCAAGGCGATTGACAAAAGTGACTAGATTCTTGTTAAAAGTATTGCCTGAGTATGGATTTTGAACTCTCTATTTGTGCGTTTACGCTTCATTTCCTTGCCTTAAGTAGAACAAATACTGCAACTGCTCCCATCATTCCACCCAAAACTAACAGGACCTGAATAGGAAATCCTCCAGTCGCAGTAACGGTACCTTCTGGCGCCTTATCTGACACGAATGCTAATTCGTTATTTCCGGACTTCCGAATATTGGAAAATCCAGTTATTTGAATTTGAGCACTTGGAGGAGGAGTGCTTGAATGGACCGCAACTGGAGAGCCACCAATGTTGGCAGTTGAATCTGCCGTTGTTTCCGTCATAGTACCTTCCCTAAAGCTGCTCTCTCCCAACGAATAAATAGAAACGGCCCGAGCCCCACCAACCTCTTTAAACCCCGCAGCGCCAGCCTGACTTCCTGTAGGATCGAACAAAAAGTGCCAGCTATCCATAGATTTAGCTACGTCTCGAAAATCAAGAAGAGGAGTTCTCCATATAGGGGATGAAGGCGAAGCAAGGAATTGCTTGGCAAGATCAGGATGGGTAGCTTGCAGTAAGCCAATCGGAAAATTAATGCTCATATTGCCGTATTTAGGCACATTAACGTAAAGAGGCTCATCGATTACGAATCCGCGCCAATCTAAATCCACAACCGTTCCCTGATTGTTTTTGTCGAGTACAAAGTTGGTTATGTTGGGTTTAATATTTACTTTATAAGATAGTGAAGCGCTGTCAACGTCTCCTCGTAACTGTCCAGTATAAACTAGAGTAGCATTACTGAGCCTCACTGGGCTTTTTTTCTGTGAAGCGATGTCGCTATTTATAAGTGAAACAATTCTTGCCATAGCAGGATCAGAAGAATTAAGAATAAACCTAACATTTTCCGTTTTACCAGCAAGCTGCTTAGAGATAGGACTCCCAGGAGCGTATTTGAGATCAATGAAACGTACCCCTGTCATATCTCCTTGCGCGGAGTTCTCAGATGGGACTAATAACGTTGTCAGCTGCACGCCTTTTGCGCCGGACATAGCCCCACCCAACAAAATAGCAATTATGAGCGCATACAAAGAGAATGTCGCAGCCTTCACATGAAAACTCTCATGAGCCCTGTTTATAATCTTTATTGCGATTTTCAGCACTATAGTGTCATTAATTTCTTCGGCCTTCCAGATCCCTATCAACCAGCGCAGTCTTCCTATATTTTATATAATGTCTTATTAAATAGGTTGGTTCTGTTTGCTATTAACAGATTGTGTGATCCTTACAATGATTCGATCATTCTTCCATAGAACTGCGAAAATTATACATTGTACATGTACCGTAGATCTCTAAATTTGATCGTAGCATTAGCAGGGGGCACTGGGTCAGTGAAACTACTACGCGGTTTAGCTGCTGCAGTCAATGATCTCATCGTGATTTCAAATGTAGCTGACAATATTTGGCTGCATGGAGTCTACGTTTGCCCTGACCTAGATACAGCTATCTATGGACTTGCTAATATTCTAAATCGAATTAATGGATGGGGAATTGAACAAGATACTTATTCATTTTTAAACCAACTCGCAATCCTTGGCGAAGCCACTTGGTTTAGGCTAGGTGACAAGGATCTGGCTACGCATGTCATCAGAACAAAGTTGCTAAATGAAGGTAAAGATCTTACAGAGGTAACCGAATTTCTCAGACGGAAATTTAAAGTAAAGCCTCGAATTCTCCCAATTTCAAATGATCATATAGAAACTAGATTAAAGACAGATTGTGGAGATCTGCATATTCAAGAATTTTGGGTAAGAGAAAAGGGAAGACCAAATATTCGGTCTATTCACTATGAGGGATCTCATAAAGGGAGCGCTAGTCCAATTGCAATCAACGTTCTAAAGAAGGCTAGTGCAATAGTGATCGCTCCCGCTAATCCCATCAGCAGCATTGGGCCCATGTTGGCATTAAAAGATTTCGAATCTGAGCTCATATCGATGAGAAATAAAGTGATAGCAGTATCACCCTTCATTGGTAACAAGATAATATCTGGACCAGCTGAGAAGTATATGAAAAGTGTAAAACTGGATGCATCGTCACTTGGAGTCGCAATGTACTACGAAAAATTTTTGGGCAAGTTTGTTATTTCAAAACAAGACCATAGACTAGCTGAAGAGATTTCTAATCATAATGTGGCCGTATTTGAAACAGATATTGTTATGAATAATAGGTCTGACGAAAATTCGCTGGCTAAATATATCTTGGCGAATTCTCGATAACATTGAATCATAAAATATTTGCAGTAATACCAGTAAAACGGTTTGAATCTAGCAAATCTAGACTAAAATTCTGGTTAGCTGATGAATCTCGTGTGAAACTAGCGGAATTGCTTCTCACCGATACTCTGACTACTTTAGTGAAATCTACTACCATTGATACGATAGTCGTTGTCTCAGGGGATGAAAGGGCAAAATATATCTGTTCAAAAGTGGGTGCAAAGTTCCTCAGACAAGATACAGATGATGGCGTTAATGAAGCGGTAATGGCAGCTGATGCATTCAGTATAAAAAACGGCGCAGAGGCAACAATCGTAGTCCCTAGTGATCTGCCACTTCTCAAACCTGAGAATATCGACCTGATAGCAAAAACGAGTGAACGTTGCGAGAAATGTATCGTGATTTGTCCGTCGCTTAGACATGATGGAACTAATATTCTTTTGAGAAAGCCCGTCAATCTGATAAAAACACATTACGATGAAAATAGTTATGCTAGACATATGCAAGAAGCCATTCAAATTAAGGCTTCAATTTTTGCTGTATTATCTGATAGTGTAATGATCGACCTTGATACGAAACACGACATCAACATGCTAGCGAGGTTCGATTGCACTAATAGTACTGCTTTAGAATTTGTAAAGAGAATCACAACTCAATGGATATAGCTGCAACTGAGCAGTCAGAGATTTTTGTCATCTACTTGAATTTTACATGATTCGTTTCTTAACGATGTAATAATTCATTTGTTCTAATCGAAGCCATATGCAGGACAATTTGGATGTCGCAATTTTTGTTTCCACAGGTCTTGACGATTAAATAGTAGAAATGATTCCATATAGCAGTGTTCAGGGCTATGTTTAGAAAGTAGCGGAACCATATCGAGGAGAACTAAGCATAACGAATACAAAAAAGATTCTCTGATAATTACTTTTTATTTCAGCCTGAATTGGTTATTGTGATACCACGTATTCATATAAATTCCTGCATAATTAGAAATTGGGAGTACTTAAGTTGGAGCTCATTCTATCCTGATTCATGCATATGAGTTTAACTATGCCGATCTATTCCTTTAAGGATGGTTTGAAGGAGAGCTCTAGACTATTAGGACTTAAGGGAGCAGGTCTGGTCAGAATGATGGCTATGAATTTGCCTGTACCTCAGGGATTTATAATTACCACTGAAGTATGCGAAAAATTCTTTGACGCGGGAATGCTTTTACCAGACGGGCTCATGAATGAAGTAAAGAGCGCCATAAGAAATCTGGAGCTACAGGTTGGCCTCTTCTTCGGTGATCCAATCAAACCACTTCTGGTTTCGGTGAGATCAGGCTCATCGATATCAATGCCGGGAATTATGGCTACGATTCTTAATGTGGGCTTGAATGATGATACCGTAGCCGGACTGGGGTCTCAAAAAAAATCGGACTCATTTGCCTGGGATTGCTACAGAAGATTTGTCCAAATGTTAACACAAACAGTACTCGGTATAGACGAATCAGTCATTTCAAAAATATGCAGCGAAGTAGAAACCCAGGAGTTAGAAGGTCTTAAAAAGATAGTTCATTCTCTCAAAGAGGTTTGGAAGATAAAAACTGGGAAAGCCTTTCCAGAAGATCCGTATAAACAGCTCGAACTTTCGATAAGCTCAGTTCTAAAATCGTGGTCAAGTAGACAAGCGAGAGATTATAGGAAATTTAGTGGTATCTCATCTGATTCAGCAAATGGGACTGCAGTTGTTATAATGAAAATGGTTTTCGGTAATTTGGGAGATAGAAGCATGACTGGTATTGCATTCACGAGGAGTCCAGAATCTGGCCAGAAAAAACTATATGGTGAATATCTCATCAATGCGCAAGGAGAAGATTTGTTTTCAGGAATCTCCAAACCGAGCCAGATTGAAGCAATGGCATTAGATTTTCCAACTGTTGAAACAAAACTCACAGATGTTGCCAAGACTTTGGAAGAACAACTTAAGGAACCACAACAAATAGAGTTTACTGTGGAAGAGGATCATCTCTACCTATTGCAAACAAGACCTGCTGAAATGAGTGCATTCGCAAATGTTAAAACTTCTGTTGATCTTTGTCACGAAGGCCTGATCGATAAGACGACAGCTTTGTCTAGAATTGATGCTACCGCACTAGAACAGATGATTTACCCTAGCGTTGATCTAGAAATGCATACAAAACCGATTGCCTTAGGCATCGGAGCTTCACCAGGCTCGGCCAGTGGAATTGCTGTTTTTGACTTGCTAAAGGCAAAGGAATTAGGTGGCAAAGGAGAACAAGTAATTTTGGTAAGAGATGAAGTACGACCTGAAGATGCTTATGCCTTCATATATTCCGCAGGATTGCTAACTCTTAGAGGTGGCAAAACATCCCATGCTATCGTTGTAGCCAGGGGAATGGGGAAGCCATGCGTCGTAGGTTGTTCGCAAATCTTTAGAGGTTTGGAGGGTCAGAATCATTCATTCAAGAGTCAATATGTTATCAGCGAGGGACAAAAGATTACTATTGACGGTACAACAGGCAAAGTTTACCTCGGAGAAATAAGAAGTACTTCTAGTAAAATCACTAAAGAGCTAGCTGAATTACTTCAATGGGCCCATACCGAAAAAAAAATTGAAATTCGCGGGAACGCCGATACTCCAGATGATGCTGCACTCGCAAGAGGCTATGGCGCAGAAGGTATAGGTTTGTGTAGAACTGAGAGTATCTTCAGCGAGCAAGACATCTCCAACACATTTAAGAGGATGATTTTGACCGACGACCCCAATCAAAGAAAACTGATGTTACTAGAGCTAAATATACATCAGAAAATAATTGTTCGAAATATTCTGAAGCAGACACGGAATCTTCCTGTAGCCTTTAGATTGCTTGATGCACCACTCCACGAGTTTCTTCCCAGGGAGGAAGATCTTATGTCCGAAATAGAAGACGACGTATCGATATTAGATCCCAAGAATGAAAGTCAAGATAAGGAAAAGGTACTGCGGCGAGTGCGCGAGCTAAAAGAGTCCAATCCGATGTTAGGACATAGGGGTGTTAGGATTGGGATTTCTTATCCTGAACTATATGAATCACAGATAAATGCAATTTGTGAAGCAGCAGCTGAATTAAAGCTTAATGGCATCACAGTTTTTCCTCAGATCTTGGTTCCTCAAGTAAGCATGATTGAAGAATTGAAAACGATTAAAGGTGTATTCGAAAATGTAAAGAGATCTGTAGAATCTAAGTACAAATTTGGCTTGAAAATCGAATTTGGGTGTATGATTGAAGTGGTTCGATCCTGTCTTATCGCTGATAAGATATCGACTTGTGTGGATTTCATAAGTTTTGGAACAAATGATCTCACCCAAGCTGCTTTCAGCTTTAGTAGAGAAGACGCTGAAAGTAAATTTCTCACAGCGTATATGGAGCAGAAAATCATCGCCTTTAATCCATTTCAAACAATCGATGAAGAAGGAGTTGGATCACTAATGAGAATTGCAACAGCACTAGCTAAGCAGACCAATAAGAAAATCAAGATCGGAATCTGTGGAGAACATGGAGGGGATCCTGATTCAATTAGATTCTTTAGTGATTTAGGATTAGACTATGTAAGCACCTCGCCAAGGAGGATACCGATTGCGATCCTGTCAGCTGCACAATCTCGTATTAGATTGAAATTAGCCTCTTCCACCATGTAATAATTCAACATGGGTCTAGACAAAGATACTTGAAATCTAGATTCTAGGAGACGACTAAAAAGTTGATGTCGGTTGCCTAGTCTTTTATCTCCTTGTATATTTCCCATAGGCTATCGCCTACGTGGTGAATATTGTTGATTATGCATCCTTTGGTTTTCTCTGCCGCGTCATCGCTACTTTCGAATGCAATACCCACGGACAACGGCTTGAGATGAATCTCATCTTTAATCACCACAACTGAACCCTGAGTGAAGGATTGAAAAGTGGTGATACCAGGTCTCATAATGTTGGCTCCGTTACATACGAATTTCACCGCCTTCATATCAACAGTTACGAATGGGAAATTTTTCAGTAGCTCATCGTTTCCTACAAATGGAACATAGTCATTTTCAACTTTTGCGGCTACGAATTTCTCAGCCTTAAGCAAGTACTTCTTCTTTCCAGCATCATATACTTTTAATGTCTTTATTTTTGGAATACTCTCCAACGGCCAACAGCTACGAAGAGAATCTATTAGTTTTGAAGTTTCAGTCTTGGAAAGAACATTTACCCTCAAATTCGCTTTGACTCTAAAATACTAGTTGCTGAAGATGCTAGGTTCCAAACGTTACGTGCTCTTTCCACTTTCACTACTACTCAGATCCTCATTTAATCTGCTAGTAATGGGTATATATTCGCATCCCATAGGACCACAATACTTGCCAACGTAAGAGGCCTTGGGTCTATATAGAGCCGGCTTCGGTGCTGCTTCTGCAAATTTTTCTTCGATAACGTGAGCGGTCCAACCTGCAGCCCTAGCAATTGAGAAGATTGGCGTATTCAGGTCTAACGGGATGTTCAGACTATAATAGAGGGATGCGCTATACAGGTCGACGTTGGCGTAGATAGATTGACCTTTACTAGATGCCATGAATTCTTGTGTCGCCTTTTCAACTTGTTCAGTGATTTCGAACCATTTTGTATTCCGTTCTTTTGAAATAATATGTGATAAAGTCCTAAGAACTTCTGCTCTGGGGTCTGTAGTCCTATACACTGCATGGCCCATACCCATAATTCTACCTCCTTGAATCAATCTATTTCGAACCCACTCTCTCGCATGTCCGGGCTCCGCAATTTCCAGAAGCATTTTCATGACCTGAACATTAGCTCCACCATGGAGCTCTCCTGACAATGCGCCGACTGCACCAGCAATAGAGGCATACATATGTGCTCTTGTTGAGGCAATTTCTCTAGCGGCAAAAGTTGAAGCATTAAAACTATGTTCAGCATGCAAAATAAGAGAAATATCAAACACCTTTGCTTCCTCTTTTGTGGGATGTTCTCCCTTGAGTAAATTAAGGAAATTCTCGGCGTGACTGCCCTTATCTAACGGTTCAATTACATCTTGTGAATGCCTAATTCTGTCCCAAGCTGAGACAATGGATGGAATCTTACCAATTAAAGTTATAGCTCTTCTGATATTTGCACTCTTAGTGTCTTCTCTCATATTAAGATCATAATCTGGTAGTTCAGATATAGCAGATTGAATTACATCCATAGGTTCAGCTCTTTTCGGTCGATTAGATAGATTTCTCAGAATAGGGCTAGGTAATGCTCTTGCCTCTATCATACGTTCAGTAAAGTCTACCAATTGTTCGGAATTTGGTAGCTCGCCAAAAATCAGAAGATATGCTGTTTCCTCGAAAGTAGAATGGTTAACTAAATCTAAGATGTCATAACCTCGATAAATTAACTTTCCGTTTTCACCGTCGATGGAACTTATCTTAGTATCAGCGACTTCAATATTTCTAAGGCCTATATTTCTCGCGTCGATCACTCTAATAATTATTTCTCAGAATTTGTATATTAAAGTGATGATGAACATTTGTGACAACCAGGCTCTCAGAATTTGTGGCAAAAGGCGATGACAGATGACTTTTAAGGAGGTATCGAATTCATGTTACAATAATGGTTTTTGGCAGAGATATTAGATTGAGCCGAATTACAAACGAGGGGAAGATGCTTTGCATACCGATGGATCATGGTCTTACATTAGGGCCAATTCAAGGTCTGGAAAATGCGCACTCCCTTATTTATTCTTGCGAAACCGCAGGGCTCAGTTGTGTCCTTGTCAACAAAGGCATAGCAAAATCTATGCCTAGACCATCTTCGATTGGTATGATTATTCATTTATCGGGGAGTACCACTCTCGGACTTGCCCCTAATCGAAAGATGCTTATGGGTAGTGTAGAGGAGGCGATAAGACTAGGAGCCGATGCTGTGTCAGTTCATATTAACGTTGGTGCTAAAGAGGAACCCGAGATGCTACATAAGCTGGGAACTATTTCCGATAAATGCGATGAATGGAGTATGCCATTAGTTGCAATGATGTACGCTAGAGGAGAAAATGTGAAGGATCCTAGTGACCCAGAGATAGTTGCGCACGCGGCAAGAATTGGGGCAGAGGCAGGTGCAGATATCATTAAGGTTGTTTACACTGGCGAAGTGTCGACGTTTAAGAGGGTTATCAAAGGCTGTCCAGTACCCATAGTTATAGCTGGCGGGCCCAAAGTTGACACCGATAAAGAAATTCTAGATATGTGCTACGACGCGATGAAAGCAGGAGCTAGAGGCGTAACTTTTGGCAGAAATATATTTCAGCATCCATTCCCTCAGACAATGGTACAGGCGTTATACCAGATAATAATGAAAGGAAAGAAATCTGACGAAGCAATGAAAGTATTTGATGTTGAACATGAATAAAAAGACTTTAGTTGTCAAACCTCGCGTTTCCGATTCTGAATTTTCTACTTTTCTCTCTAAATTACTCGATGTAGAGATAATATATGCTGAGCCAAAAAAACTCCATGGGACTAAATTCAAGTCGATGTACGATTCTGAGGATGCGGATATGGTAATATGTAAGTCGAGAACTGAATTAACAAGTTTAAAGAGTCTAGGAAAGATTACTGGTATGTATAAAGTAGTAAAAAACGATGACGATATAAAGGATATAGCAGTCTTATCCGAGACGGGCGCAGATTTCATAATAGTTGACTCCCTTGATTGGAAGATCATTCCGCTAGAAAACATAATTGCGAAAGTACACGGGTCTGAGACTAAAATCTATACTACTGCCAAAAATTCGGAGGAGGTACGAACAATGTTTGGCGTCCTAGAACTTGGTGTCGACGGAGTAATACTTGAAACCAATAACGAACAAGAGGTAAGCGATTCCATAAATTACATGGAGAGCAAAATTTTACCGATTCAAGAAATTGATATAATAGACTTGATGGACGTCGGTATTGGCGAGCGAGTTTGCGTGGATACAACCTCTATACTTAATAAAGGTGAAGGCATGCTGGTTGGTAGTAGGTCAAACTTTCTATTCTTGGTACACAACGAATCGATAGGATCATCATTTACATCACCCCGACCGTTTAGGGTTAATGCAGGTGCAATTCATTGCTACACTCTTACTCCAGACGGTAAAACCAAATATCTGTCTGAACTAGAGGCAGGGGCTGAAATTTTGACTGTCAATTCCGGTGGGGTTTCAAGACGTGTTACCGTTGGTAGATCAAAAATTGAAACCAGACCACTTAAAATGATTAAAGGAGAGACTGGTGGCGAGGTGGGTACTGTCATTCTACAGAATGCAGAAACTATAAGACTCGTTAAGTCTACTGGAGCAATAGTATCAGTTACCGAGCTAAAAATCGGCGATAAAATCTTGGGATCCGCAAAACAAGGTTCAGGCAGACATTTTGGTATGGAAGTAGACGAGTATCTGGTTGAGAAATGAGGTATCTTATGTCATAAGAATATAATAATTATTTATCTGGATGTTTATTATTTTAAAGTATACGCCATATTGATAGACCCTATTCTTAATATTCATGTTACTCCAAGAAAGCCTTCTGAATACTATTACACAAGGCCATTGCAAATCGGTTTTGGATAGGATTGCCCCTGAATCTATTCAGTTAACTATTACTTCACCACCGTATCGAAATGCCATCGACTATGATATGCATGTCTCTAAGAATGGCGGATACTATCGCGGTAGATTAAGACAAGAAATCTCTGACTACTTAGCCGATATGGTATCAATATTTAATGAAAGTATATTTCGAGTAACTAAAGAAGGAGGCTATTGTTGTATAGTGATTGGTAACGAATTGGTAAATGGGAATTTGATACCTTTACCTCATATGCTTCTTTCGAAACTTGTTGAACCCTATGGAAATTGGAATCTCCATGAGGAAATCATTTGGCACAAGGTAACAGGTGGAACGAATAGGTATGGATCATTTGTCATTAATCCTTATCCAAAGTATTATAGAGCAAATATAATGCATGAGTTTATTCTGGTACTTAGAAAAGGAAATGTAAATTCTGGTAGAAACCAAAGAAGGGATACTTTGCCGGCGACACATGAAGAGTGGACCAAAGAGATAGCAAATTCTGTCTGGCACGTAGCCCCTGTTCCACCCGGTTACATAAATCATCCATGTCCGTTTCCCGAAGAAATTCCGTATAGGTTGATGAAGCTCTACTCTTACAGGGGTGACATAGTCTTGGACCCTTTCAATGGTAGTGGTCAAACTACCAAAGTTGCTTCTCATTTCAAACGACGATATATCGGAATGGATATTATCCAAGACTACGTTAAATTAGCTAAGGAAAGGCTTAAGGAGGAAGGGCTACATATAAGACCCAATGCCCTCATACCAAATTGGAAAAAAATTCCTTCCCATTACAGCCATAGATAACAATTCTATCGAACATACTTGAGGCGTACCCGTCGAAACCATCCTCTACGACCTGATCTTCAAATAAGTATTCGTCATTAGTTCGAAACCGAACCTCAGCTATTTGATTCTTGTTTGTAAATTACCTAATGAACGTACTAGTAACAGGACGCAAAGGCTGTAGGTATTCAAGGTTCAGGAAGAAGTTAATAATCCAATTCTTCTGTGTTAGATATATTGCCGAAGATATGTGTTTCAATAGCTGCAGAGAAGTTGGATCAACTTCAAAATCAAATTTCACTAGCCCAAAAATTTGGTGCGGATTTCCTAGAAATACGATTTGACTATTTGAGTATCTCCGATATCGAAGTAGGGCTTCAATATGCCGATGCGGTTAAAAGTAGGGCAGTTTACACATTGCGAGATAAAAGCGAGTTTGGAAGGTTTCAAGGAACTGACGAAGAACGAGTATATTGGTTAACCAGATTAGTCGATGCAAAGCCAATGCTAGTAGATATAGAATTTACCACACTAAAAACAAACCAAAATATTAAGAATTATGTTCGAAAAAATAATACATCAATATTGGTATCATGGCATAATCATAACAGGACACCGAGGCTAGAAGATCTTAAATCTCTTATGTCTGAAATGAAAAAATTTAGCAGTCACATCAAGATTGTCACGATGGCAAAAAGTATTGAAGATTCAATTTCAATATTGGAACTTTATCGAGAGATAGGTGATTCTAATCTGGTCGCCTTTGCAATGGGAGAAAAGGGTATAATATCGAGGATACTTTGCGGGCTATGCAAACCCTCGCCGTTTACGTATGCTTCATTAGGAAGTGAAGTTGCACCTGGACAACTTTCAATAACGCAAATGAAAAAACTATATGATGGAATGATCAGAAAGAATGGTGTCAGAGCAATCGATTAAAACCTACTGCATTATAGGTGATCCGATAGAGCATTCTCTGTCGCCAATGATACACAATGCAGCTTTTAGTTTTCTGAAGCTCAGGAGCACATATATCGCGTATAAAGTAAAATACTCAGAATTAGAGGCGTCTATTATTTCATTGAAGAAGGTTGGACTTGCAGGGTTCAATGTCACCATACCGCATAAGACTAATGTCATAAAATATATTGATGTGCTGGATAGTGTCACAAAAGAAACTGGAGCTGTGAATACAGTTCAGAATGTTAAAGGCGTTTTATATGGATACAACACAGACGTAGAAGGTTTCCTCAGGCCATTAGCAAATCGAAATATCAATTTGAATGGAATGAGAATACTATTATTAGGAGCAGGAGGTGCGGCCCGAGCTGTGGTAGCTGCCTTATCAAAAAAACCTAAGAATGTCAAAATTTCGATAGCTAATCGAAATATAACTAAAGCGGAGGACTTGGTAAAGATTGGAAATATGCTCGGATCTAAGTGTGAGTCCTTAAATCTGCACGACGTACAATTAGTTTCGCATCGAGTAGACATGATAATAAATACACTGCCTTTAGGTATGAATAACGAAGAATCGATTATCGATATACGATCTATTTCTGAGGGTAGCATAGTCTACGACATAGTATACAGACCTGTCCTTACCAATTTGCTCAGAAATGCTAAACAAGCTGGGGCTATACCTGTATATGGATACGAAATGTTATTGGAGCAGGGTGCGGAATCGTTTCAAATCTGGACCGGAATCCCCGCTCCCAAGGACGTGATGAAAAAGGCCCTGCTGGGACCATTTGGTGAAAAATCTGAATAGTTGTGTTAGATCTACTGTGCATGGCGCGATATCTATACTGAATGCCATTGGTTCTGGCTATGGATCAGCGGTGGGGATCTCATTGAGAGTTGTATCGGAAGTCAGTTTATCCCAAGGGAAGGGAATAAATATTCAGACTGAACTAGGCAAGGATTTACTTCAATATCTCGCATATACAATATTACCCCCAGATTTGCTTTCTCAGAACCAGATTAACATAAGCATTTCTTCTGAAATACCACCTGGGTTTGGTCTGAAAAGCTCAAGTGCAGTTACTGGTGCATTATCTCTCGCCTGCTTTAAGATAATTGACGACGACATCGATGATACACGCGTTTTGCATTCAGCGATCGCTGCGTGTGTAAAAGCTGGTGTAACATTTACTGGGGCATTTGATGATACTGCTGCCTGTTATTATGGAGGCGTGGTGATATCTGACAACCGATCTTGTGAACTGCTCAAGCATTTTCCTGCGCCCGAGGCTCTATGCGCAGTGATATTTCTTCCAAGACTACAAACTAGAGGCGACTTTATGTCTCGCCTACCGCTTATGTCTGATCTCTTTTTCGATTCATTTAATTTGGCGAAATCTGGAAATTACTGGAAAGCAATGAAACTAAACGGAGTTATAATGTCAAGCGTAACTGGATTCGATTCTCGTCCTGCGTTAGACGCTCTGAATGCTGGTGCAATTTCAGTATCAATATCTGGTAATGGTCCGTCCATTGCAGCAGTTTCTTCATTAGAGAACAAAAAAAACATAGTGGATGCGTTTTCTCGACATGATGGCAGGGTTCTAATCTCTAAATTGAATAATGAGAAAGCAAGTGTGGAAGTAATTGACTAGTATAACTATTCAAAGATCAAGAATTACAGGGACTATTCAGTGTCCCGGAAGCAAAAGCTATACACACAGAGCAGTAGCTATCGCTTCACTTGCTAATGGTAAATCTACTATTAGCAATCCATTGCTAGCCAGAGACACTATCGCCACTGTCTGTGCTTGTAAGGCGCTTGGAGTTGATATTAATTGTCAAAACAACGTATTGATAGTACATGGACGCGATCGCTTGAAAATCCCTGAAAATGTTATCAACGCGGAGAACTCTGGTACTACGATTAGATTAATTGCCGCAATCTCATCTTTGACAACCGGAGGATTCACTATACTAACCGGTGACTCAAGCCTTAGAAGAAGACCAATGAATCCGTTGATCCAAGGCTTGAATCAGCTCGGCGTGATGTGTTGCTCGTCTAAAGGTGATGGCACTCCGCCGTTGGTGACTAAAGGTGGAGGTATGAAAGGGGGTACAGCTAAAGTTAGGGGAGACGTTTCCAGTCAGTTCCTATCTTCTCTACTTATTACTGGGGTACGAGCGGATTCATCGACTACAATTGAAATCACTGGTAGACAAGTATCGCGACCTTATATTGATGCCACAATTAGTACAATGGACAGATTTGGTGCACAGGTTGCTGGTTCAGTTGAGACCCAGATATCCGTCGATCCAGGATCGTATCAAGGAACTACCTTCAATATACCATCAGATTTCTCGTCAGCCGCTCTCGTAATGGCAGCAGGAATTCTAACAAGTGATGAAATTACACTAGAAGGATTGGATTTTCGATATCCACAGGGAGACTCAAAAATAATTGATATTATTTCGAGAATGGGAGGTCGGGTTAAAGTTGATACCTTCAAAGGGGAGGCAAAAATCTATGGCTGTGAGTCTCTCGTTGGAGGGAATTTTGATCTATTTGATACACCAGATCTGCTCCCCGTCGTCTCAATCTTATCTTTGAAGGCGTCTTCACCGGTGTACATCGAAGGAATTGAGCATGCTAGGTTGAAGGAGACAGACAGAGTTGCAAATATCTCACAAGAACTCACGAAACTGGGAGCTTCTGTTAGAGAAGAACCTGACAGAATTACAATAAATGCACCAAGAGACTTAAGAAATGCTAATCTGGATTCACACAGTGATCATAGGTTGTTTATGGCATTCACCATTGCTTCAATGCTTACAGAACAATCGATAGTGAACGGCGCAGATTCGGTCGATGTTTCATATCCACAATTTGTTTCTGAGATGAGAAGATTAGGCGCAAATATTCGGCCTGCTCCCTAAGCAAAATCGACTTGTACTCACTAATTATGGAATGAATGAATTTTGGGCAGTAAATCAGTTCTGGTTAAAATTGAATATATATATCAGTGTCGGGCCAAAAATAACTGCTGTTGCAAGGAGATGCATTAGAGGGACAAGTGGTATGCCGGGAAATTTGATCGGAGAACGCTTTGTGACTATGAGTTTCGGAGAAAGCCATGGAACTTGTATAGGAGCTGTGATTGATGGATGTCCAGCCGGATTGCCTCTAACTGAACCAGATATTCAAAAAGAATTGGACAAACGAAG
>DATBGR010000027.1:0-1845 GCA_036557905.1 Nitrososphaeraceae archaeon
GCTCTTAGATTGCAACAATTGTCAGAGGACATATTGGATATTACAAGAATCGAGACTCATTCCTTGAGAATCAACAAATCACAGTTCGATCTAAATAATTTAATAAGAAAAATAACTAATGACTTTAGTAAGCGCATTACGAATGATTCAAATATTAGATTAAAAACTAATTTCACCAATGACAGACTTTTAGTTCAAGCAGATATAGAACGAATCACACAGGTAATTAATAATCTAATAAACAACGCCCTAAAATTTACCACCAAAGGAATCATCACTATAGGAACAGAAAGTAAGGTGGACAAGGAGCAGTTAGTAGAAAAGCAAACTCATAACAGAAAGATGGCAATGGTATATGTTAAGGACACTGGTTTAGGAATAGATTCGGAAATACTTCCAAGGCTATTTGAAAAATTTGTAACTAAATCTTCTGGCGGTACTGGATTAGGACTATATATTTCAAAGAGCATAGTAGTAGCTCACAGCGGAAGCATATGGGCTAAGAATAACCTTAACGGAAAAAAAGGAGCAACTTTCACGTTCACCATACCTCTATGATATCTCGGTATCATTATGATAAATAATAGAAATAAAGTTAGAGTAGATAGAGTTCCAGATTCATATACACTGCATATAATAAGTTAATGTGATCATTTCTTTTGAAATGAATACTGGCTAGGATATTAGTTTGACAGAGAAAATTGATTGATGCACCTCACGTTTTCTGAGTAGTTTTTACTTCCACAATCCAGTCGTATTTTACACCAATTTTATCATGATCTTTTTCGACTGCCTTCTTAACTGGCGCATCCAGAATGCAACAAATCGCTGCCGCTTCTAAATTGGTGAGGATATTTATCACCTTTATTCATAGCTTCTCTTGAAGCATTTTGCGCATTTATAAGGTTCTCCTCAATTGCTCACTATAGAATGAACGTCTAAGAAAACTGGCAAGGTTAGATATCTTCATGAGAATACCGTCTAATAGTCCTTTACAATAAGATGGAATTCAATTTGTACAAGTCAAATTAATGACAACAATATCACACTTTCGCACATTATCGAACTCTTCCACAAAGATATGCGTGTTGATTTGGGTATCAATTTCCGGTTTTTATGGCGACATTAGATTGATATGCATACTACTGCCAACTAATCTCAGAGCTTATTTCGAGATTAGAAAGCACCACTAGGATATGTCTAGAATTCAGAAGGCGATGAAAAGCTACTCGAGGATAGTTGCGATACAGACCTCATCGCAGCTTATTATGATCCTTATTAAGACGGAATTTCCTACATCTTTCTCACTTCATCTATAGAATCTTTGAAAAAACTTTTGTGTAAACCAATATTTGTAACAGATGAACATTATGGATTGGTGTGAGTCTTGAGGATAGCAAAATTCTCATGCTGGTAAATTAGAAAGTTGTCAGGCCGAGTAAATTCGAAGAAACAATTGACAGATTTCGGATCCGGACAAGAAATAATGCTTATGGCCATAAGATCCATTGACACAACCTCACTGAATGAACCTTACCATCGTGTAAAATTCTACATTATATATATTGTATAACTTAGTTAAGTCTGAATAATATAGCAGTTACGTTATCATTTTGTTTGCGATTCTGGTCGCTGGTACAATCAGAGCAATCAATGATCATGATTGATTGTAAGGATCCAGCGGCCTATGTTTACAGGAAAGCACGACGGTTGAACTATATAAATTCTATATGCTATATAATTCCTAGATCGTAATATACATATTTTTCAATAACATTTATAAATATCACGAAAAATTATATAAATCGAAGGTATGAGATTCAATGAATTCCATTAACATAGTAA
>DATBGR010000028.1:0-3623 GCA_036557905.1 Nitrososphaeraceae archaeon
CGGGAGTAATTTATGGTATTAAAATGTTGGAATGTCTCAAAGATCTTAAAATCCAGACTCATTTAGTATTGAGCGAGTGGGGACAAAAAAATATCGAAATAGAGACAGAGAAAAGCGTCGAATATGTGAAAGGTTTGGCAACTGCCTGCTATGATAGCAAGAATATGGCCGCCCCCATTTCAAGTGGTTCTTTCAAAACTGATGGAATGAGCATAGTCCCATGCAGTATGAAGACACTGTCTAGCATTGCTAACGGTTACGATGACAACTTGATATCAAGAGCAGCCAGCGTTTGCATTAAAGAATCGCGGAAGCTAGTTCTCGTTCCAAGAGAGACCCCCTTATCCAAAATTCACATTGAAAATATGAGAATCCTTGTTAATGCTGGAGTCACTATTTTACCAGCAACTCCAGGCTTTTATCAAAAACCTAGAACAATTGATGATATGATATCCCACATCGTTGGCAAGGTCTTGGATCAATTCTCTATAAGCCACAATCTATTCCGTCGTTGGTCAGGGAAGTGAATTTCCACCTGTCTTATTTGATGTATTTCATAAATTTCATGCAATGAAACTGATTAAGTAATGAAATTCCCTTAAAAATGCAACAATTACATGGTGGATGTTATATGCAACAAGGCATTTTGGAAAACATGACTTTCGAGTATGAAATTTTCTGTGGAGGATCACATATTAGACTAATGAATTGCTCTAGAGATCCTAAATAATTATCATGATCGCCAATTGCCAAGTCCACACCTTCTTTGGACCACAACCAGAAGAAATTCCTTCTACCTGCGTTCGGATTGTTGTTCAGTGTTAGTAATAATTTGAATTATTGGACAAACCAATTTCCAATGTCTTTATTCACCTTAATTTATTCTCTTGATTCAATTGAGTTCGACGAATTACCTGGGCTTTTTTCATTTTTCAAATTAGATTCTTCCCACAAATGAAGTTTGTCGATTTTGTCTCTTCGACGTTTTTCTTGTAGTAAATTATATACTGTTTTATGCGACCTACCTCTTACAAGGTGAAGTATAGCATCACTCGCATGTTTTATATCTTCAAAATTGCCGATTATTGCCACAGTGTGTCCGTAGATAGAAATGGCAGTGCCAGTAAGATCTTCGATCGTCTTGCGAGATTTCCCCCCTTCTCCGATCAATCTTCCCTTTAGCCTAGTTATTTGATTAGGTGATCGACCTACATATTCATTCAGATCAACTACTTGAAGGAGCATATCTTCGCCCAGCAATCTATAGGAACGTTCTGGAGAAAAACCTCTTGATATGGCAGATACTATCTCAACGGCCTTAAAAGCTTGTTCTAATTGGGAAGTGTCACGAGGAGATATTATAACACTACCGCTCTCGCTATTGATTCTAATTAACACTTTGCATTTAATCTCTATCTCATCTTTTACCCTTCCATCTTTGCCAATTATAACACCAATCCTGTCATTGGGGACTTTTACGACTTGTTGAAAGCTCATTTCAGCCTAAAATCCTCCGAGCAAAAATTATAATAAACAAGGTTACATGATCTCCACTTCGATAATTCTACTCTCTTATTTGTATATTAGGTTCACAATCATAAAATTGCAGTAGCTTATGGTTAGAATGCTATTCAAAATGTCTGAATTTGAAAATCATGAGAAAAGGTACCCCCTGTATATTCCTCACAGTCGTCCTTTTCGCCAACCGCATTTCTATCGCCAGATTGACTATCCTATTTCCAACTAAGTTTAAAATCGATGATGCCTGCAGAATATTTTTTGCTTCTGACTGCCCGATAATCTCTTCGAAAAAGTACTCACGACTTAGAGAAATAATATGTTCTCCATTTCTGACCTCTCTACCAACAAGTTCGAAGTCGCATATGTTGGAGATGAAGGCTCTTTCATATTTTATACTTCTGAGTGCAAATTTCCTATCCCAAGACTCGTTATGCTCGAACAAAATTAAGACTCCATTCGTGCTAACTATGTAATTGGCTAAATCTTATTTATGGATGCTGATAATCTAGCATATCTTTAGGATATTTAATAATAATATGGGCACTGGGATGTAATGATCATATCGTATACTCTAACTAGCAATGTCTGTTATCGTCAAAGTAAATTCTTATCTTCCAATTTTGAGATTAATTAATTAGTTGGTATAGTACTCTGAGAATGTACGCTATAGGTCATGTCAAAAGCGTATAAATCAGGTGATTATCAGAAAATGGAGTCTGGCCGAGACGCAATCCCAGATTCTCCGCTTGTTCATAACAGAATACTCGTATTATGCATTGATAGGGATGATGATATAGGTTCTAAAGGTGGGGTGGCTACGCCAATTATAGGAAAAGAATCTTGCATAAATGCGGGTATAAGTTTAGCTTTAGAAGACCCTGAAGACGCAGATGCCAATGCTATATTTGGAGCAGTAAAAATTCATCAAGATCTACTATCAAAAGGGTATGACGCTGAAGTGGCTTTAGTTGCTGGCAAGATGAACCGTGGTATAGCAGCAGACGAGAAAATAGGATTCGAGATACAATCTATCCTGGACATATACGCAGCCGACGGAGCAGTGATAGTTTCTGACGGAGAAGACGATGAAACTATTATCCCAGTCATTCATACAATTTTACCCATTATTTCGGTCCAACGTGTTATTATTCGGCATAGCCGCAGCGTAGAATACTCATACGCCATTCTTGGGAGGTACATCAAAATGCTCGTATACGATCCGCGATATTCGAAGTTTTTCTTAGGTGTACCAGGAGCACTTCTCGTAGTAGCCGGAATATCTACCATTTTTGGATTAACTAAAGAGGCAGTTGCTTTAGTATTGAGTATCCTAGGCATAGCTTTCATTATTAGGGCCTTTGACCTGGATAAAGCAATAAGCTCATTTGGCAGGCCTACTCCATCCGGATTCATTAGAATCTTTTCGGCATTTGCAGGTGTACTAATCATCGTAGTTTCAATTGTGAATGGACTTTCGAATGTCCCTGTCGATCTGGTGACACAACATCAAAGTATATTCAATATAGTCACGAACAGAATAATCATTGGTAGTTTTATCCATGGGACCATAACCTTGCTCTGGATCGGATTGGCTACGATATTGGCCGGCTCATTGCTTAGTAACTGGTTCAAGGGAAGCATTACCACGATGTCAGATATCCTCAGATTGGTCATCCTGGCACTATTATATATTCCCATTCTGCAATTTACATCCGTTCTTATAGAGCGAACCAATCCATTTTCGCTGATTTCTTCTCTATTGATAGGGCTCGCAATAACATTGATAGCAGCCACCTTCTTGTTCCAGTATTTTAGAAACAGAAAGGGTGGTGAGGTCCTTAAGCATTGATAAAATCAACCATTGGTGTTTATCTTGTTACGGTTATGAAAATCTCATCCTATTAACATCACCTAAGTAATAGCAATGAAGATTCCAAGCAATATTAATAAACGTGCCTTAGGAGATGTTATATTCAAACGCAGCGGCCTGTATATCCTCTACGAAAGACGTTTGGAATCCGAGATTATCAAGCATCCACTTCCTAACCATATTGCCATCATTTTGGACGGCAACAGAAGATGGGCTAAGACAAATCTCATAC
>DATBGR010000029.1:0-12786 GCA_036557905.1 Nitrososphaeraceae archaeon
AAATCAGCACTTCTATCACTAAAGAATCAACTATTAACACCTAAATTCAGCATCGTGATAGATGACGGATCAAAGGACAAAACTCCAGATATACTGAACGAAGTGAAGCAAGACTGGAACGAGCTATATAATAACCAATCCCGACAGGGATTACAAATCAAAAGGGTTGTTAGGAGCTGGAATGCAGACTTGGGATCTCATGAGAAATGAAAAATTACCAATGGCGGATTATCGTCTAACCGCCACAGACGACACCGAATGCGCTCCCGATTATGCTTTCAGGGTGATCTCTTATCTGGATTCTAAAAAATATTGCAATTGCTTCAAGTAATTGTACTAATCATACTCCGGAGAAGCTATACGATGCTGGTAGATTAGTTCGAAATTCCGTATTTTGAAACGGCCAGATGGAAGTGAAAAAATCCTGAGCAAATGGGCTACGAATCTGCGATTCACTACAAAGTTGAATTTCTTGGATACAAATCCTGTTATCGATGAAGCGAGATTTTGGCGTCTCGGGCCTCTAGGCTCAAATCACCAATTTTATGAATTTGGTGCTAGTATGCGTAGGCTTGGATATCATCCATTATATGCATTGGGGAGACTTGCCAAATATTATTCAACAGGTATACTAAAGGGCAGACGCGGCTCGCTATACATATCTATTATTACATCACATGCAAACCAGAATTTGGTGGCTACAATAGCTTATATGATGAGCAATTCAGACATTTTGTGAAATCGAAACAAATCGAATGATTGGAGTTCTAAAGGTGAGAATTTTAGGAAGAAATTAATGAATTCAATATCAAGTAGCAATATAGAAAATTATTTAGATACTTCTATTAAGTCACTAGATTTTTATATCTTGTACTTTGCTCTGTTCATCTAAAATGGATGATCTCAGTTCTAGAGATTATTGGGAAGATAGGTTAAAGGAAAATTTCGGACTGCATGGGACTGGCTTTCAGGGTCTTGGAAAGCGATACAATGAATATATGTACAAAGTCCGGAAACGAGTGTTCCAGAACCTAATGAACAAATTGGACATGGACTTCGCAACTGTTAACGTCCTTGACATTGGTTCGGGTACTGGATTTTATGTTGGGCTATGGAAGGACCTTGGCGTAATCAGTATAACTGGCACAGATATAACATCTGTTGCAGTAGAAAATTTGAAGTTGAAGTATCCTTCCAATAAATTCTTGCAGCTAGATATCGGAAACGAATCATCTTATAAGACATTTAGTAACAAATTTGATATTATTTCTGCATTTGACGTACTATTTCATATTGTTGATGATACCAGGTATGAGAATGCCATCAGAAATGTTGTCTCGTTATTGAAGCCTGGTGGGCTTTTTATATTCTCTGATAATTTTCTGCATCGTGATTCGGTAAGATCTGCGCGGCAGGTTAGCAGATCCTTGAATATCATTCACAAAGTCTTGCGCGAAAATAACTTGGAAGTATTGTTACGTAGACCTATGTTTGTATTGATGAATGCACCGGTCGATACGAACAAATCTGTCTTGAAAGTTATTTGGCGGACAATCGTGTCAACGGTGCATCGCGGTGAAATCTCGGCATTCATTGTATGTAATATTTTATATCCTATGGAACTATTTTTGGTCTCGGTCATCAAAGAGAGTCCCTCTACAGAGATAATGATTTGTAAATCTGAAAATTTAAGGTCAGAATGAGCCATACTACTCAACTATAGTGAATTATTCAAAGATTCACATAAATTAGGTATTTGTAAAAAGGAACTGATCATTATAATATTTTGATTTCTATTACCTCCAATTATTGTAAACTACATAATAGTCCGATTCAAATCCACTTACGAGGTGCACTGCGCCTCGTTGCCATATTACTTTCACTGGTATAATAGTTCGATTCAAACATGAACATGAGCCCGTAAGAGTTAAAGAGAATGACTTTCAATCCCATAATTGTTGGTTCTCACGCCAAGAAAGCAGCCTAGGATCTTAATATTAACGATTTCACCCTCAGCGATAAACTTTGATTGTGAATGACTACATATGTATTGAAACGTGTATTCAGATGAGACTGCCGCTTGGACAAGCATTACCGGGACCAGCTGGCATACCTTGTCTATATACTAGAGATTGTCAATATCGGTGTATCGGATTAACAATTACCTTTGAGAATAACAGTTTTAATTTTTTTGCGAGATACTGCATGTGCTGAATCTAGTTAAATCTAATCCTTAACAAAATGACTTACTAGTTGATTTTGGGAGCCAGGAATTGTGTTTGGAAAAAAGGATAATGCAGATTTATGCGTTACTTCCAGTCCCATCCCCTAATCGTACTAACACCACTTGAGTTACCTTCATCCTTAAACATTATCACCTTATTACTCAAAAAGGAAAGGCTCCCTGTAGCGTTCGAGTTAAATATCGCAGCACCTATTCCATGCTTTATAGGATTTCCGGTTGGCCCTGAAGATTGAGCGGATGAATTATAATTTGCAGTTTCCCTAAAGTTATATGTCGCATTACCAGTATTTCCAGGAGTAGCTTTTATTAGACCACCGCCTACTACGTCTGCGATCCCTCGACTTAAGGGTATGACCAACGCTTTACCTTCTGTTTGTACAAAGTTTGTACCATTCACTGTGCCTTTGCCTATGAATATTATTCCAATGGCACGTAGTCCTGTGTTCAGAACTAGAGGCTGCTGTCTTATTGTTTTGACATATTCGATATAAAATGGATTTCCCAAAGTAATGGTATTTTTCGTAGTTGTAAGTTGAACGTCGTTAGTGGATTGTGGATTAATTTTCATCGCTTCACTTTGAAGAGTTGTTTCAATAGAATTCTGTGCTGTTTGATTCGCATTGGTTGAATTTGAAGCTGCTGCCGACGCCGGATTGACAAAGTTTAGATGGGAAGATGACAAACCGATTGCAAATAAATTTGCTATCAAAAATACTATGACCGCTACTATTTTAGATTCCATGTAATCTTACATACATTATAGCCTTTACTTAAGGGTTCTCAAATTTTAGAAGATCGAATACCGGAGTATCAAGATCCATAATGTAAAGCATACGTCTTGAGACTGCATACACTCAAAATCCTATCCCTTCGACCTTCTACAATTATAGATCTGAATAGATAATTTACAAATAGAAGATTGAAAAAAGATTGTTATTTGCTATTTTATTAATCACCGATTTGATCCAATTCAAATAAGTGGTTTATATGAGGGCTTAACTGGAAACCACTATCGAATTATATGATAATTCACATGTGTGCCAATAGTTACATTATGTCTTTCACTGAAATTTGAAGTAGTTTCCAATACATACATCGAGTCCTTGTCTGGAGAATACGAAGGACACGCAAGATCGATTGTACAAGGAGACAAGTTTCGTTCTACATGAACTACATTATTCTTATTGTCAACCCAGATAATATCTATTGGAAACTTCATACCATGCATCCAAAAGGCGTACTTAGCAGGCTGTCCAAAAATGAATAACATTCCTTGATTCTCTTTAAGATGGTCCTTTATATCCAATCCTTTTTGAAATTGATCCTCAGTAGTAGGGACGTCGGTCAGAAGATTGAATCCGTTTATTGTTACATTTGCTAGTTTATAGGAAGAATTTGTATGGACAATTTCGTCTAGATTTATGGCTGACACTATGTTCTCGATTGGGACCACTTTCAGGAAACCAAGACCATACAACAATACAATACCTATCGTGATAAACACGAGGATAATTGATAAACTTCGCATCAAAGTATACTTCTAAAACACCTTAATTCAGAATTATCTAAAAAGATTTCTGTTTGATTCGTTTCATCAATTTTATAATTTTGATACCGCCGGTGTCAATAATACTAAAGCTTTCAAATTTGGAGTAGTTCAATATAACTTGGATAAATCAAGACTAGTTAAAGGTGGTACATGTAAGGTATAAATTCTTATCATCAGTCAATAGTGACATGGGTATCAAGCAATGAATTTAGAATACACGATAAGTAACCCAAAACCAAGAGAAGCTACAATTGCATTAAATGGGATGCAAATTGCAAAAATAACCAAAGGGGATAATCTAACATTCAAGCTTGTCAGTGAGAGAGATGATCGTGAGTGGATCTTTAGCAGCAAGGTTCATGGTGAGTTTAGACCATTCTCCCTATCTATATCTGAGATAATAAATGGAAAAGTGACAGAAGTCCTTACGATTCGAGAGCACCTCTTTAGATATAATGATAAATTCTATATGCTAACCAATCATCCAGAAGGGAAATCCTGGAATGAATATCTTAGCAGCCCTAGATACATATCGAGATTAGATAACTTCCCGTTTAGGGATTTACTGGACATCGATCATCATACTAGACAAAGGATCAAGAGATTTCGAGGAATCCCTGTAGGCGAAGCATCGGGTCTCGGAAGTTCTAACCATAGCGTGAAAGTGAGCAGTGAACTGAAGGAAATTGGGCTGCTTATTGCTGCCGCATCATTCATCTTGTACTCTATGGGCTAACAAATTCCGAACGGATTAGCGTGTAGTAGTGCTGTTCAGTTCAGTAGCATCAGATTTAACTATGAAAAAAACCTAAATATGTAAAACCTATACGATGACTTTTAATGGAAGTAGAACCCAATCGCGTCGGCCAGTTTCCATTTAAAATGTTAGATCCAAAAAAGAGGAAGGAGAATTTTTCGGAAGTACAACAACCGTACACCGAGGACGAAGTAATAAAAGAGGCAGAGCGTTGTTTGTTATGTGGCACACCAGTATGCATTGATGCTTGTCCGGTGTTACTGGATGTTAGAGGTATGAATGAAGCAGTAGCTCGAGGCGACTTTAAAAAAGCACATGAGCGCATTAGAGAAACTAATTCACTCCTTGGCGTGACAGCTCGATGCTGCCCTCAATTGCAGGGCTTATGTGAGGACGCATGTGTGTTACGTTGGAGCGGCCAACCTATCGGAATTGGGTTAATTCAAAGATATATTGCAGATTGGGAACAAAAACAACAGGACAAACATAAGCCTTCAATGGTCGCCGATACAGGTAAGACAGTTGCCATAGTAGGGGCTGGACCTGCAGGATTGGCAGGAGCTGAGCTTTTAAAAAGGTATGGGCACCAAGTGCGCATATACGAGGAGCTCAGTACACCTGGAGGTACTGCTTGGTACGGCATTCCTGACTATCATTTGCCAAAGGACGTGTTGCTCTATGAGATTGACAGAATAAAGGAAATGGGTATTGAAATAATCACAAGTACTAAAATTGGCAGAGACATTTCATTAGCTCAACTGAAAGAAGAAAATAATGCTGTTCTAATTACTACTGGTTCGAAAGATGTTAATAAACTCGATACCCCAGGTATCGAGTTGAACGGAGTATTTGATGGCTATCAATTTTTAGAAGATGTATTTATAGACGGTGTTGATAGTTATTTAAAAAATAATCCTCAAAAGTATCAGCTAGGAAAGCAAGTCATAGTTATCGGAGGAGGAGACACGGCACTTGATTGTGCAAGAACAGCATTAAGGTTAACACAAGGAGATATTAAGATAGCATATAGAAGGACTGAAAATGATATGCCTGCCGACCCGATCATGCTTCAGGAAGCAATGGAGGAGGGGGTTGAATTTGTATTCCTTGTTGAACCTAAAGCCTACGAAGGTGAAAATGGTAGTGTTAAGTCAATAACTATGAATAGAATGAAACTAGGGACACCCGATCAAACGGGACGAAAAAGTCCAGAACCGATTCTTAATCATGATTTCAAGATGGAATGTTCTAGTGTTCTATTAGCAGTGGGACGAGGACCAAATTCATTTATACAAACGAAAGCAGGTATTAAAACAGGCAAACACGATTCGATTGCAATTGATAATCAGTATATAACATCGATTAAAGGGGTCTTTGCCGCAGGTGATGTGACTACCGGTGAAACTTTAGTAGTCAAAGCAATGGCATCTGGAAGGGAAGCTGCTGAGAGGGTACACGAGTATTTGATGAATTTAGAAGTTTATCACGTCTCATTCTATGAAAGATATTACAAGCAAAATTTCTACGATAGGATGCTAGAGGGCGGCAAGTCTGGCCCTCCACCAGAATAGAGGTTCCTCGTAATCCCGTCCTAAAACTAGGTTGGTATTCGTTTTAAAGTGTAGTGATTTCATGTTAGCGCGATTTCTGGGTTTGACTGAAAATGGCTAACCCCAAAGATAATACGGATGAATTAGTACAGGAGACTAATATCTAATGACCGATGAAATCAGATCTGAGGATGACATAAGAAAATGGCAGAAGAAAATCGAAATGATAGGTATCGACATAAAGGGTCTGGAGCAAGATATCCAAACAGGGAGGCTAAAATTGAAAACCAAGTTCATAAACCAACATTTCATTAATGAATTGGACAAAATCGGCCTACTGCTTATAGGTATAACTGGAACCTTTACAGGTAAGCTCTTAGTAACCCTTGAGCCGAAAGTCTGAATATTAAGCCAGTTTGTTGTAGTAATTTCATTGTTACGTTCATTGAGTAGCCTCGATCTAAAAAAAGAACAGGACTAAACAACAGGCGAATCAATTTTACACTTAGAGGGCACTAACCAGTCTTTTCATTTTGCTAAAGTTTATTTCGAATCCGAATCGTTTCTCTTCCTTTTTCATATTAATGTACATACTCATTATCAAGTTCAAATGTCTAACCATGTTCAGCTTATTATCCATTTTCAATCTTACAATTCGGTATACGTCGTCGTAGTATGAGAATTTTCTTAATACTTTTTTCCTATATTCGTCAAAATTAGGCGTCCTTCTATCTTCCAAAGTCTCAATAAATAAATCACAGCACAACAAAGATGGTATTATCCCCTCCCCTAGCATAGGAAAAACACATCCGATAGATTCTCCCACACCAACTATGTTACCAGAGGTGAAGGGTTCCATTCGCCTTGGCGGAGATAAACGTATGGGCCTGCCTATTTTCTTGACAATCTTTGATTTTGGATTTTTTTGGAAAAAATCTTGAATTCCGTAATATCTTCTATCAATGTCACCGGCCCCTATGTATGCTTTTTCCTTATCAAGTGGAAAACACCAAAAGTAGCCTCTTGCCCCCTTGTAACCTATGACATAAAATTCTTCTAGTGCAACAATATTCTCAACAAGATACTCGTATGCAGGTATGATGAAATCTTCATCGGATTTTGGTAGCAGCGTGCGATGAAAACCGGTACAGTCGATTACGAGATCATACTTGAATGAAGGAAATGTGCTACGTACACATTGAGTTCCATATTCAATTCTAGCACCTGCTAACATATCCTGCTCCCACCTACGTTTGTCGTACGTGACGAGGCCCCTCAGATCAAGATACTCTGTAACGTTATTTGGTAGATCCATTTTCAGGACCTTGCCAATGTGAAGCACGTAGTTATCAAAATTCAAACCTGCCTTTGCTGAAAACCTTGAAAGCATATGATAAGATGCTCCCCAAGCACATACCGGCCAATGATTCTCCTCTTTGCTCGCTTCAAATATATTCACATCGTGACCAATACTTTTAAGCAGGCAACCCAGATAGCTACCAGCCACCCCTGCGCCGGCAATGGCTATCTTCAATTTATTCACTCTATTTACAAATGATAACTTATAATTCTTATCAAAAATAGCAAAGTAGATCTTGCAGCCGACTGCAACAATTCAAATGCAATTTTGAACAGTATTCTCCTCGATAGTAAATCCCAGTTCTTATCGTAGTAAACAAGTATTAACAACTGATTTAATACATATTTTACCAAACTGAAACCGCTGTGAAAGTTCTTTATAGGGCAAATCTTGAAGGCAGTTATAGTATGATTTTTCTAATATTAAATTACAGTAGAATGATTACTTCTACTATTACTTATTTTCAATTAATAACCCAATTACATACTTATGTTGAATAGGCACGAATCTGAAATTTAGTACAAATAATAGTTTCACATAAATACCTTATTTTCTAGCCTTTTTCTGAATGAAACGAACTATAATGACGTACACCATAGCAACAGTAGTGTCATTGGCGGCGATAGGAGGGCTAATATTTCAACCATCATATCAAATGGCACATGCGCAGGCACAACCACCAAACGGACCAGTTACAACCAATCCAGTTTGCGGACAGCGTGTTACCGGAGTTGTTTCTCTAACCTCAAATCTCGTGTGCTCTGGAGATGGGCTAATCGTAGGTGCTGATAATACTGTAATAAACTTAAATGGATACTCAATTAAGAACTCTGGCAGTGGAACATCAAATAACAAGGTCGGAATCATGGTACCAATGTACGATAACGTGATGATCAATGGGCCTGGAACACTCAACAACTTCCAAGCTGGAATATTGGCAACAGGAGCTAGTCACTTAGGCGTATCAACCGGCGTAATATTGTTGGGCAATGAAATAGGCGTATTTATGACAGGCGCAGATCACGCCCAATTAGCAAACGACTTGTTCATGAATAACAACATAGGTTGGGCTAGTCATTCCATAAACGACCTTACCTTAAAGAATGGCCTATTCACAAACAACAAGCTCGCAGGTATGACCACAGTGAACTCACACGGAGTAACATTAGATACAAACACTGTACAAGGAAGTGACAACGGCATATTCTTAGACTCACAGAGCGATGGCAATCACGTAACAAAGAACAATTTGAATGGTAACAAAATAGATATTAATAATGCAAATGGATTACCCTCGAATATTAACCAAAATGAATTCGTTGGAAATAACTGTGATGTGAGCAACCCGTCTGGCATATGCATAGGGAAGTAAGAGATAATAGCGGGAACGACTTCTAACCCAACTTCTTTTTATTCTTATTATCTAATAATAGTGATTTGTTGCGTAAGTTTTTTGCTTATTATGTAGATCCAATATCCGATGTTTATGTTATATCTTGTAGCCGATATTCAGACGTCCTGCAATGCGTTCTAAAAAGATAGAACAAAAATGACGCCACTCGGAGTGAATCCGTGTGTCAAATACTTGGCACATGTTATTGCATCCAAAGCATAGACTTGAACTGTCCTAAGTTCATCGTATGCGGTTTTACCATTTGTTTTTGAAGTACTACATTTGTAACTGTACTTTTGCCTAGAATAGAAGATAGAAATAAATAAATTAAATACTAATCCTCTTTCAACATGATGAATAATAAACAGCAGACCCCTTATCGATTATTACCAATAGTAGCCATTCTAAGTCTTCTAATTGCATCAGTGATTATCGTGCATAATGAAGGCTTCTTCAAAAGGGCTTTTGCACAACAATCAAATAATCCAACGGGCAGTCAGGCCCCAAGTCAATCATCTGAAGATGTGGTAAAGTCTCTTATGTCTCCGAAATCTCTTATGGAATCAGTACTTAATCAAACTCGCAACACCAATGCTACCAATTTTGCCGCCAAGCAAATGCTTTCCAAAGTAAATGAAACTAATAGTACAGCTGGTATGAATGGGACGAATATGAATAGTACAGCTGGTATGAATTCAGTCCTACAAAAATTACAAAACTCGAATGCAACAAACTTTGCTACTCACGCCATTATGGAAGCACTTAAGAGATAGAGATAGATACGGAAATATTGAGTGAACAAACCCAGAATCGATTAACCGAGGCTAGGCATATACTGAGTTGGAAGGGCATATTCCATAGCTCTATCAACAATTCTGATATTACTAAAGTGGAACACCGATATCTATTGGGAACTCGACGTTGATGTAGATGTGTTTCAAGTATTACACAAAATATAATATAGGATATTTCGGCAAGTTGTTCAACCGTTATTCAAATGTGCATCTTTGATTCTGTACCTGGCATACTTGTCATCCGGCGAAAATCTTGCGGGATGAGGGGAATAGGTAGCCGAATTGCACTTTGGACACTCATACTTCATTGTATACGTTCCACAGGATTGGCACCTTCTCAGAAGAAACTTCATAGCGGGAGTTAACCGGAGGAATGTGTCTTTTTGGATTCCAAGCGAATAAAATTGAAAGCGCCATGGTGCTTGAGGATCGAAGAGCGAACTTTGTCTACCGTGTTATTCATTAACTTCTCTGCAGATTTGAAATTTTCTGTTGTAATCACTATTCTGTAACGCGGAGCAGCTATGTAGGAAATAGTAACATGTGAGTTATTTTTGCTACTTTCCACAGATGACAGTACTGATTTGATTGCCTCTATCCCGTCAGGCTTTTTAATCGAAATCTCAAGTATTCCTCTTATTTCTACATGCGGGATCTGGATCTTCTTACTTTCTTCTTCGATTGCCTTTGCAACCTCTGCTGAAAGTTCTAAATTCTGGACAGGTTCTATACCCTTTCGAGCGGTAGCTTCAAAAAGATCATATACATAATCGTATTTCTGCAATATCTTTTCTTCAAGTTCCTTCATCTGCGTATCCGTGAGATTAGTCTTGGACTTTATAATCTCCATGAATGCAGACGCTTTTTCGCTCTTTTTTACTTCGATTACTTTTGATTTTCGTTCCTCACCAGAAACTTGTTTTAGTGAAAGGTCGACCTCTGCTCTAGCTTTATCCACCCTTATGACCTTCAAAACCAATTTTTGTTTTGGCTTTACATATCGCTCTATATTTCGAATCCAACCCGTGGCAATTTCTGAAATATGAAGAAAACCAGTCATCCCTTTATATTCATCTAAACTAACATAACCGCCATGTCCAGTAACTTGTTTAACGGATACAATGACAATATCGCCCTCTTCAGGCAGTTGTCGTAATTCGGCAGTAACCATTTATAGGGGTAAACCGAGCAACTCGCATACTTTAACGTTACCATATTTGCAGTTTGCACTACCTCACCGTTAGTATAACCATTCGGTAGGTGATCACATTAGCCAGCTTTCAATATACTCTGAATAGAGTTAAAGTTTACCTGAACAGGATAAGATGGGCATGAGAATATCTATCAACCTTGTCCTCTGAATCAAGATTCACTTTTATAGATGTTAAATTTATTGGTTTATTCATTCATGGGAACTGATCGCAACACTAACAATAAGGGACTAGTAGTTGTCTACACAGGAAATGGTAAGGGTAAGACCACGGCTGCATTAGGTATTGCCTTGCGATCGATAGGGCATGGTTATAAGGTTTGGATGATTCAATTCATAAAGGGTGAATGGTACTACGGTGAACTTACCAGCTCAAAAAGATTGGAACCCGAATTTGAATTGGTGGCAGCAGGCAAAGGATTTGTAGGGATTTTAGATGACGACCACTCTCTTGTCGAGCATCAAATCGCAGCCAAAAATGCTGTCATATTAGCAAAAAATAAAATTATTTCTGGAGAATATGATGTAATTATACTAGATGAGATTAATTATGCAATAAAACTGAAGTTAATATCAATAGAAGATGTAATTGGCATATTGAATTCTAATACATGGCAGACTACAATTGTCCTTACTGGTAACTACGCTCCACCTGAAATTATAGATATGGCAGATTTAGTTACTGAAATGAAAGAAATTAAACATCCTTACCGAACTGGTCAGAAGGCAAAAAAAGGTATAGACTATTAGTAGAGGAGTCATGCTTCTCTTCAGCCTTATTTGAGACATTTCAAATCTATCGATCAATTGTGCAAGCATAAAATTCATAATTGGCTTAAAATTCCTGGTTCAGTTCAATAGAATGGAGACACATCGTAATTCTGACCTCGTTTATAGGCGATACATGGTTAAATTTTGCCTATCAATCTAAGCAACTTAAGCATGGAAACATGTAATGTCAGCTCTGACGATTCAATGTTGTAAACCATGACATACTTCAAGGGCTTTGATATCATATCCAATTTAATTCAATTTTTGAGTGAAAACTAACATAATCTTCACATATATATACAAGCAGAATTTTTACTAGTAGATATGTTGAATTTTGAGAAGTTGTGTCAACAAGTATTTGCCTTGCATGATGATATTCGATATGCAGGGATTATAGATGATTTCGGTTCTCTCATTGCTGGCGGTATGCGCAAAGGGATTGATTCGATTACGGCGGAGGATAACGATGAATTGTATTTAGTTCAAACTGCCCTCAGAAAGTCCATGAGGCAAAGATTTGACAAGACGATGGGCAGGGCCAGGTTTGCGTACGTGGAACGTGAGAAAATTTCCATGCTGACATTTTATATGGAGAAAAATACTCTATTGTTGTCTATCGAGCCAAATGTTGAATCCCACACGGTAATTGATATTGCCAAAGACGTACACGAGTTGATCCTCGCGAATAATAAGACCAATACTTGAATTTTTATGCAGAGTCGATTAGGGGAAGTGGAATACCCAATGCGACACATAACTGGTTTATATGCCAACTAAACTAATATCAAACACCTTTCGACTTTTAATCGAAATTCATTAAGGTAGTTGGGATTTTGTGAATTTATGTATTCATACGAGCACTAACAATAGAGAGTCGATTGGCTTTCGTTTTCAATTGAACATATCACGCTCAGCAAATTTGAGGTCTTATTATTAATTTCTCTATCAGTTCTTTGTATGTTCTTGGTCCTTGATGAGTTTTTGAGGTTTTTAATGCCGCTAGCACAAGGTGAAGTCTATTTCCTGCTAACCGTGGACTTAGTAGCTTATTTTAATAATCTTCATCTATGACACAACGTGAAAATTTCACCTTATACGATGAAAGTAAAGTAGAAACGTATTTATTTAAAAATCAACTTTTCTTACCAGTTGTAGGT
>DATBGR010000030.1:0-3527 GCA_036557905.1 Nitrososphaeraceae archaeon
GGTTGAAATAATAATTTGTCATCGATTGGTATTCCAATTTCTTCAAAAAACTTTTCAAACTGTGGTGGAGTAATAATCAATAAGTGTTTTCCAATCGTGTCACCTATATTCTTGTAAGTATGAAACTCTGCTCTTGGAGCATATATGAATTGTCCCTTACTGACTTTTGTCTCTTTGCTGCCATATGAAAACGAAAAATCCCCTTCCAGTATATAGAATGCCTCATCTTCCATTGAATGTTTGTGGAGTGGGGGCCCATTATTGGGAGCTGTCTCAATTTCCCATACACTATATCTACCTTGGGTTTCTTCACCACTAATTTTTATCGTATATAAATCGCCCAAGACCCAAAGGCTTTTCATTCTAATTTGCGAAGTAGGGAACAAAAATATAACTTTTTATGACTAGTTAAATCCGTATTTTCTATTTAGTGCATGGCGCGTCCTTGAACCGTATCTAATTAGTATTAGAAAATGTTTTGCAGATGAGTGCCAGATCATATCTGACATTTTATAATCTCCAAGATAAGTATATTGAAAGTTTCTCTTCAATACAAATTACTTTTAATAGTAGAATTCAATTGGTAGTAATTTGTAATTGAGTTTATCTATCAGGCCCATTGAACAAAAAGATGTAGAGTCCTGCGGCAAGATTGGATATGAAGCACACAAGACCATTTCTTCAGCCCACGGTTATCCATCCGAGCAGCCTTCTGAGGAATTTGGCATAGGGCTTATCAAAATGCTTATTGGTAGCCCGAATTCATGGGGCGTTCTAGCAGAACGACAAGACAAGATATTAGGAAGTATATTTCTGCATAAATTTCCACCTTCACCTGTGGCAGTGATAGGCCCGCTTACAGTTCATCCCACTGCTGAGGGTGGCGGTATAGGTAGAAAATTAATGGATGCCGCACTCATTCAAGCTCATAGGCAAAACCATGACCAGATTAGATTAGTACAGTCGCCAAGTCATATTCGTTCCTTCGTATTATATACAAAGTGCGGATTCATTCTACGTGAACCTTTATTTTTGATGCAAGGACAACCACTAAAAAGTGGTAATAATCGCGGCGCGCGCCCTGTTCTAGATGAAAATGATATTTCTATGTGCAATGATCTTTGCACATCGGCATATGGATTTTCACGGGATATGGAATTACGTCAGGCAATAGATCAAGGAGTAGCATTAATGACAGAACAAGACGGTGATGTCATAGGCTACGCCGCAGGTATAGGTATACTCTGCCATGCGGTTGCTAAATCAAATGAGGACCTAAAGGCATTGATTGGTCATGCATCTACAATCCTTGGTCCTGGTTTCCTTGTACCTGCTCGGAATCATGAAATAATTAAATGGTTGCTTGAAAATGGCTTTAAAATTGGTTGGCCAGCAAATCTCATGACGATTGGTCCTTACCAAGAACCACGACTTCCTTTTCTTCCATCTTTGGCATACTGAGATCAAGGATGGAGCTAGAAGTGAAATCTTCGTCCGAATGTAAAAACACATTTTGCCAATATTTTTGATAATGACATTGGTTATTAAAAGATAGTATCGACATTTAAAGAATTGTGAGGATGAAAACAACTTCAATTACTGTTTATTATATCATTAGCCGGCTCTAACTGACTTGCTATATTCAATTTTTATTGCTAGTGCAATATAAAATTGGGGGAAAATTCTTGACACTAGATTATTGTTTTCAATTAGATCTGTGCGGTACCTCCATCTACGTACAGCTCGATGCCGGTAACAAAACTAGAATCATCTGATGCTAGAAATAGAGCTGGAGCTGCGATCTCATGAGACTCGCCCATTCGACCCTGTGGGATTATGGAGATTAAGCCATCCTTTAATTCTTGATTAGGTCCATCGAATACGGCAGTATCTATCGGGCCGGGGCTGATGACATTGACTCTGATTTTTCCTTTGAGCTCTGAAGTCCAAGTCCTAGCAAAAGAACGTACAGCTGCTTTGCTGGCGCTGTAGACCGTAGTGCCAGGAAATCCTTTTACTCCGGCAATAGAACTATTCAGAATAATTGACCCTCCGTCCTTCATGAGCGGCAGAGCCTTTTGTACCGTAAACAAAGTCCCGCGAACGTTGACGTTGAATTTATCATCAAAGCCTTTCTCTGTAATGAAGCCGAGCGGCTTATCAAGCTCGCCAATACCGGCACTAGCAAAGAGAATGTCGATACGACCTTTCTCCTTTTTGACCGTCTCGAATAGTCGATCAAGATCAGACAGACTTCCTGCATCACCCTGAACGCCAACGACATTCTTGCCGACTTCTTTGACCGCTTTGTCGAACCTTTCATGGTTGCGGCCAGTAATGAAAACATATGCTCCTTTCTTCCTGGACAAATAATTTAGCTGTAGCAAGCGCCATGCTGGCTCATTAGGGTATGTAAATCTTGTAGGGGCTAATCTGGAAGAAACTAATATTGAAGAGACTACTCTTAGAGGGGCTATACTTATCGCGACTGATTTTGAAGAGGCCTATCTTAAGTCGGCGGAGCGCACTACAATAGATAGTGTTATCAAGAGTCTAGACTTATTAGGATCGGCAATTATCAAGTAGCAAATCATATGTTAGGAGAACAAATAGGAGAGATAAAGGGTAAAGTTACTGGTCAAAGAGTACTAGATATAAAAGGTCCTTTGATTGAAACATCAGTATCTGCCAGTGGGAACCTGAATGGAGTACAAGTAAGAGAGACATTAACTTTTGTAGGAAGGCCTACTAATACTAGTGGAGTAATCCATGGTATAGGAAAAGGAGTAATAATGGCTGGAGAATCAGAAATGGCAACCTACGCTGGTGAAGGAATAGGCAGAGTTGACTCTATAGGAAATACAGAATGGCGTGGTTCTGTATTCGATAGTACGTCGTCAACAGGTAAACTAGTATCTCTTAATAATTTGATTGCAATTTTTGAATCTGTTGTTGATACTGAAGTAAACCTCAATGAAAAACTTTGGGAGTGGAAATAACTTATTGACTCTGTGTATTTGCCTAAAATTTAAATTTATTAGAACTAGTTCCTAGGACACAACCAATGTTAACAGTATCATGTAAAGAAGTCGGAATGGATTGTGACTGCATTGCCAGAGGTGGGACTGAGGAATAACTAATGAAGTACGCTGGGCAACACGTTGTTAAGGAATCGTGGTTACAAGGAAGAGGATATTCTGAAACCAGAATTAGTTGAAAAGATAAAATCACAAAGTCGCAAGGACTAACGTTTGATATTACGTAACTACTTTATTATATGTGATGTGCTAAGCATATTAGTACATAGCATAGCATAATTTTCCCCTGTGATATTCCACAACTACGACACTCGAAATAGTCCCGATAAACTCAATCACTAGGATTGAGAGATTGACTCGAAATTAAGAGTGACGGGCAGAAGCAATAGAAATCAGTATAAAGTAGAAACAATATTAGCCTCGTAGTAAATAAGGAGGAAGCCACGGTCAATAACTAGAAAATCCTTACTTTACCTTACTGACATTGAT
>DATBGR010000031.1:0-6885 GCA_036557905.1 Nitrososphaeraceae archaeon
AATAATGAAATGTGACAATAAAATTTAGATCCTGTATTATTAGGTATTTTCTCTGCTTATTTATGTACATTTATATGATTTGTAATACCGCTTAAAAACTACGAATTAGTCTCTGCGAATCATCGATGTACTAGTAATAATAATAATTATAAATGTATTGAGTTAGTATATAATCTACGATAATTTCGATTGAATATTTACATTAGCTCAACGTATTAACAATTCATGAATTTGTTATGTAATCTTAGATACTATTTAGGCATTTTTATGTGATGCCGAATATCACTAATATATTTACATCATGGTTAAGAATTATTGGATTAGAAAAAGTGTTAAATAATACTACGATTTAGATAGAATCTATTCCATGAAAATATTTTCATCTGTGCTAATATTTTCGGCCGCCGTTACATCATGGTATAGAAAGGAGAGATGATGAAATACCATGAGTAATTTAGTTAAAGACTCACGTGTTTTGGACAAGTTAGATTACCAGATACTGAATCTGATGATGCTGGGGATAGATAACAAAAATATTTCTGAACAATTGAAAACTCCCCTAAGTACAATACAAAGAAGAACAAGGATTCTACTAAGATCAGGATATGTAAATCTTACATTTCAGCCAAATTATAAAAAATTGGGATTGAAGAAGGGTCTACTTCATGTATATTTGCGTACTGGTAATATGAAAAAAATTGCTGACGAACTACTTTCTAGTGATGGTATAATGTCTGCCGGAGTTCATGTCGGTAACTCTGATATAGTTGGAGAATTTGTTTATGAAGATAGTGAACAGTTAGTGGATCTGATATCGCATGTAAAAGAGATGGATGAGGTAGAGAGGGTTCTGTGGTCTGAAGAGGTTTATCTGCTTGCAGGAAAAAAACACAGTATACTTGCCGTCTTGAACCGAATAATTGACAGGCAGTAATTTAAGATATTAATGGTTCCCAGATAAGAGATTGAGTCTTTGGTATTTCCTTACAATTTAAGCTGAAGTAACATTGGACTGTTAGGCCTGTTGTTGTTCTTCAGATAAGTTAATACTGCAATAAATAATTTCTAGGGCAATACCTCCTGCGTTAACGCTAACTACCGGTGCAAAGTACTGATTCACTTAGCAATTATTCCTCTAGATGCCTAGGCACATCATCCGCTTTGCAGTATTCTATATTATCATTCATAATCCCAGTAAGATATCTTATCTTGACGCCTATATTTTTGACAATCAGCCAAATAATTAGTCTTTTATCATTATGTGCTTAACCATTTTGACCATAAAAATGATAATAATGATAGTGTGAATCAAGGCAGTTTACTAATTATTGATACATCTCACTATTCATTAATTTATTACTAAAAGAATCAAAGAAAATAATTAATAATTTAAAGTTTATTATGTTAACTGGCTAATCATATGATTTTAATCGTTGATGTTGATTATGATATCGCATCACTAATTAAAATTAGCCTAGAGAAAGCAGGATTATTTGCATCTGCATTTACTGATCCAGTAAGGGCATTAGAGCAATTTAGGTCTTATCCCACTAATTATGCTTTGTTGCTTTCGGATATCGTAATGCCAAACATGGACGGCTATGAATTAGTACATCAAGTGAAAAGGATAAAAGCTGATGTAAAAATTCTAAACCTTATTGCATTTGAATATAGCAGCCAATATTTTACAAAGGATCTTTCGAATTTAGATATAGCAGTGTTTATAGAAAAGCCTATTTCAATGGCCGAACTATGTATAATAGTTCGCAATGTAATTGATAATAAACCCCTAGCATACAGTTCCAATGTTCACTTGTCTTAATATCCAGTACAAACCAGCTAGACCTAGTGGTAACGATCAAAAGAAGTAGGCTATAGAATCTGTAACAGATCTGTAGGCTCATTCCTATACAAATATGAAAATACGCCCCAACTAACTGCCCTATCTGAAGCAATAATGGAAATTTAGAATTATTGTCAATATCTATATTTCCCAAAATTAGTCATAGTAATCCCATACAGCTAAGTGACTAACATGTACAATAAAATAATAAATTATCTGATTAATGACATCCAATATCAAATAGAGAAAAAGCATGACATTTAACTAATATTGACTTTCTATGTCTAAGAAATTTATTAAATAGCATTGATGTAATGCATCAAATCATTGTTAATATAGACATTTATATATTATTTCATGATATATAATTAATGTGTATGAAAAAGTCATATGATGATATTAAGATTGATGACACAAAATATAATGATAGTTATGATAGATTAGATCATAATGCTGTAACTAGAGGAATAAGTCAAATTCAAATCGCATTATATAATACGCCGTCAGAGTCTCATAACCTTATAGTTTATTCGGATATACGAGTATTACGAGCGATGTATCCTGCTTATGTCAAGTCTTTACTTGAGGACAATGAGATCGTCCTGATATTAACATATTATGATCATCCATCGATGGTGAGACAAATATTGGACGTAGGTAGTAAAAAGAACAGTCATGCAGATATAGAAAGGTACTTGAATGATGGCTCTTTGGTAATTGTGGATTCGCTAATGACATATTTTAATCCAGAACATATTAATCAATTAAATAATAGTGATAATGAAAGAATCAACTTTTTATCTCTTATAAGAATATTGCTTAATCATGGTATAAAAAACAATAAGAAAGGAATAACAATACTTTCTGATATGGGTTCATTTTTTCATTTTAGAAATAATCAAAATAACAATAATGGTAATGACATTATTCATAATATCATAGAATTTGAAAGATCAATACCCGCCAGATATAAGAATCTAGAATTAAAGAAATTCTGCTTGTACCATCAAAAGGATTATGAATTGCATTTTGCTTCCAAACGTCAAAAGGCGCAATTACTTGACTGTCATGGTCGGTCCATATTGATTTTTGATGGTACTAATAATGACAATAAATATGTCGATAATAATTATTAGGTTGACCTGTTACTCTCCTTGTCAGTAGACGTGTTATTCCAAAATCATATAGCTTGTAATAATGCCAGAATCTAGATTCAATAATCAAAAACCGCGGCTCTCTGTTCTAAGCTGCTCTAATCCCATACAGTCTTCCGTTAATCAGAACATTTTGTGTACAAGCCATTTTTGCTAAGAGAGGGCTGTCGATTTATGCTATTATCATAAGGGTACACAATTGTGTTTTTGAAGTTATTCCTACCAATAGAGACAAAGTAGACCAACTTTTCGAATATCGGTTCGCTAGATCTAACTAAGAAGAGTGTCTGATGCAGATGATCCATTATCCAGAATGAATCAAAACCCAATTTTTCTGCAGATGTAGCGAGCTTCTTCAGGTTATCTGTGATTCGAGAGGCATTTTGATTCACACAGTCAAAACCATAATTCGGATGATGTAACCCAAATTTCATCTTCTTATGAAGATAAGTGTGGTACATGTTATGCGGTACATGCTAGTTAAAGATTATAGCATTGCGCTCATTTGAATTAGAGTTTGATACCAGAGGAAGATTATTGTTGTATTTATGTTTTGCCGGTATGTTCTATTTGAGTCGTAGGACGAGATAGACTAAGACATAGTTTAGCTATGTTTTCAAAAATAGGGTTTCCCTTAGTTAGAAAGTATTATTAAAAAATAATGTTGATGTTAGGAAATGAGAGAATATGGAGGAATCACTAATAATAATGAATGCAAGTAAAGCATATTTCGGATTCTCGACAGACGTCGTTTCATTTATTGTCTCATTAACCAAACTTACTAAGGATTCCGGTAAGAATGGACTTTCAGTGTTTGAAGATATGGGCCATTTTTTATTATAACAGACTAAATGATTTATTAAGATATGAGGCATCCCTATCATCACCTTACAGGCCTTGGGTTAAAGCTAAAGCATTTTGTCTTTACAACAAACTCGATTATAATCAACTCGTATTAAGACAACAGAAAATAATATCAAGAAATCATGTAAAAGAGATAGGATTGGTTACAGAATAACAGTCTTTGTTTTTACAAGGTCATAATAATGTGAATAATACAACTTGATTCCTATTTCTTGATCCAGAACTCTTCGCAATAGATAAAACTCAACTTTAATGGACTAATTGATCCTAACTTAAAGACAGCATATTTTTATATTCTCCTCAGTTGTTTTTCCTTTTTTGTTTTTAATATTTCTGATAGTAAAAACATTAGGTCACTAGTAGATTGACAAATACATGTACACTCTAGATCAGAATTACCGATATGAACAGACACACGAGTTATCCCTTTCTTATCTGCTATTTGTTGGCCTATTTTGTCTGTGCAGCAATTTGATAGGTTAACGTCAATCAGGCCCTTTCTAAATCTCATCTTCTCATAGTTTAATTCAATTCTTGAATGCACTACCCCTTTTTCAAATAATTTCCTTGTCCTTCTTTGTATAGTACTAAGGGGGACATTTACGATTGCTGATATTTGTTTATTGTCATTGCCACTAGCTAGTAAATCAAGTAGTTCAAGATCCAAGTCATCAATGCAAAGTGAGTTCGTGTTGCTTTCAACTCAATGGTCGCCAATCGTGGGTGGATTTCTTATTCTTAGCAAAGTATTATCACTCGATCTTTATCTCTGGTAGTTATTGTCTTAGCATCATTAGGAATGCAATAACAAGCGTTAACTAACAATAGAGAAAAACATTGACGTATGACACCATGATTATAGGTAAATTCGGTGTCGTAACTAACCACCTATTTGAGTTATTGCATAGTATGTCATTTAAACATTGTCTTTCTATACTTTCATTATAGGCCTCATATTAGATCAAACGGGAAACATGGCCTAGTTTGATTAATGTGTCTACGAAAATCTTTGCATATTGCTCAACACTGGATTCAACGTATAAGATGCCGAAATATTAAATCAGGTCGGATGATCCTACTCTTCGCCTATTCACTGTCGCAGAGTCGAAGATCCCATTTCGTCTCAGCTAGGAAATATAATTAATCTTATCAGAACTGGCAGTCTAACTATGAGTCCAAATAGAGTAATGTCACAAACGTAGCAGCTTTGCAAACCTAGTGTAAAGATAGACAAGCCTGCAGTACTACATATGATTCCAAAAAAGACTAGCCGGCAGAAGAAATCTGATATCAATGAAAGAAATACAAGTTGATTCGCCAAAGATAAAGAAAAGATCAACGGTGTGTGAATTCCTACGGCAGAATATTTGTTAGAGAGTTAAAAGGATTCAATATCAATATAATTAGTGGTGCCTGCAGCGTCTAGAGCAACAGGAACTGTTAGAGCTTCCGTCACTGTAAGGAATTAGTTATTGTCTTTATTGCAGTCGAATGTCGCCTCATCTGCGTCACTGCCGCCTCAGTTATGAGTTGCTGCACACCATCCCTTATGTAGTTCTTGTTACACACTGGTGAATGATCAGTTTGTCGGAACTCTACTGAATGACTATTGAGAATCCAGAATTCTATAGGAAATTACAGCCAACCTATGATTCCTGGATTCGAATATTATCGTAATGAAATATCTTCGAGCAGCAGTTAATCGACTGCACATTATTCTAATTAAGACTGCAATAATGAATACAATTTCTATATACTGTATTGTGAATAATATGGTACGCGGGCTGTCTGGCCAAAGCAATATCTGCCAAATCACATCATTGCTTCGTTCAAAGGTCTATACAGCCTGCGTCCCTTGCTTCCGTAATTTACCGCAAGTGTCGTTATAAGAATCCAGCCCAACTCCTAGAAAGTTTTAGTGGATTGAACCCAAACAACGACAGACATTATGCTATCTTCCATTTTGACTAGTCTTTATTATTATTAAATGTTAGACTACGGTTGAAAAATGCGTTAACAATCATTAAATATAGTATATTGATTTCTAGCCTAATGTCGAGAAATAGAACATTGTCAAATCCAAAGCAAGAATCAATAGGTTCGATGATTCCTAGGAACATGGCCGTTGTAGTAGTTCACACATTGCAGTCTAAGTACTTCATCTAGTGATGGTGGCGGCCACAGATTACTATACTCAACGGCTGACATTAGTTTCTTTAATAAGTCTAGTTTAACCGACTTTGCATATGACATTTTGCCGGCAAACTCAGGACTAACGTTCATTACTTATTCTGACTCTCGTAGGCAGGGTTATAACTCCATAACATAGACTTGATTCCATCTAGCAGCAAGTAGTTACTCTATCGTAAATTTCTTGAATGTGACTGATCTGATCTCATCTGATCTGAATGTATTTTGCCGGAATCTTTGCGTAGTTTCTGATTCTACAGCTACTGACACTGAAATTGGAAGCGGGATATCCCCTCTTTCTTTTTGAAATATAGAAACATGACTATAGCTATTACACCCATGACTAATATAACTAGTATTGCTACTTCGGAAACGCGATGGAGATCGTTCAAATCTATCCCATTCATACCAAATAACACCTACAATAAAACTTAATGGCAACAAGATTGCTGAAAAGAGTCAGAACTCTCATTGTATCATTCATTTGTAATGATACATTAGCTATGTACAAATCTCTAGTAGAATTTAAAGTGTTACGATAAAATTCTACCAAGTCTTTTAATTGAGTTATGTTATCGTAAGCAATCTCAATATACGATATTTCTTCTGTATCTTTTTCCATGTGTTTCAATTAATTGATAATATTTCTCGTATGCCAGTAACCTCTCCTACTCCTATTTACTACCACTATTGACTCGAATTTTAAGACTGTTATGATTACTGCCTGTCAATTATTCGGTTCAAGACGGCAAGTATACTGTGTTTTTTTCCTGCAAGCAGAAAGACTTCCTCTGACCACACAACTCTATCGACTCCATCTATTGACTTTACGTG
>DATBGR010000032.1:0-17472 GCA_036557905.1 Nitrososphaeraceae archaeon
ACTTGTCTAAGCCAATGACATGGGCTCCCGCCCTAAGCCATACAGAGGCTATGCTTGATCCAACATGACCCAAGCCATAGATAGCTATCTTTAGCTCACCATGCTTCAATTTTTCATGAATTTCTTCAGCAGATGCGGTTAGGAATACTGATTCCACATCTTCAAGGTTAGCTTCTGTCATTCAACAATTGCTTTCAGATTTATTCTTATAATAAGATTGTTTTAGATTTGGTTAGTAGGTATAACAATGAGCATAAATTATGATGGAAGTTCAGAAGCTTGTATACTGAAAAATTCAACATCTATAATTTGTGAATAATAAAAAATGCAACTTGTGGGATGTTATAGGCCTCATTATAGTATGTATATACGATTACTTTAAAATAAATGTGGATTCAATTTATTTTATTGCAATCATGAATGTATAATCGAATTAATGGCCGCAGCCACAGCCACTATGTCCATGAGCATGACCTTGATTCTCTGCACATGATGGACATAACGTGCTTGCGTTTTCAGATACAAAAGTAACACCACATGACGCACATTTTGCTTTTTGAATTTCTTGCATAAATTACTGCTAGCAGAACGCAGATTAAAGTCTTTTGAATATAGTTTTAAGTCCATTCCATGGACGGTTTGTAGGACAGATTATTGGATTTAAAGCTGAAAGTGGAAATTTAATGCTGGATTCTTCGAGTCTTCTGGTGAAGACTAATAGATAATTATGTATTAGTCTCCTGCTTTGAATTGGACATTCCCCGAGCAATATCAGCATTAGGCGTTCGGGATCAAAAGTGTAGTTGTGTACCAACAATATCTAATTATTGTTATGGTGGTGATGGTGGTCATTATTGTTGTCATGGTTGTGATGATTGCCGTTATTATGATTGTCTACACTATGCGGTACTACACTAAAGAAAGTAGTAAATGCTTCTTCGGCATATCCTATTAAAAATACATCTAATCTAACATTATAAGTACCGAGAGCAGCGTTATTATCAATATTCCAACCTATCTTTGAGTGTCCTGATGCAGAGGTCTGTGTATTGAACTGTCTTACGGGTGTTCCAGCCGTGTAACTGACAGTTACACGTGTAAAAGCTCCTCCGATATCCTTCCTAGTCTTCTGGTCAACCACTGCAAATTGAATTTCCTGATGATCGCCACGAGCAACTACAGTCTTGTCTAGTTGCGCTTCAATTCTAAAGGTCTTGATTGTAACAGGGCTGAGCGGGGTAGACTGGGCGTGCCCAGTCTGGATTGAAGAAACTAGAACCATACCTGCTAACGCCAACAACGTAGTTAGTATCAATTTTTTGGAATGATCCACTTTTTTTGTCCTCATTTGTATACTCGTAGACATTATAATACTTTTAATGGATGTGGTACTTGCCTCAGGTAATATTATATTTAAAAGATTATCTTTTTCTCATAGACAGATTTTCTAATATAAGATAATAACTAATAATTATGCGAAGCAATTAAACAAGTATATAAACCTAATATAGGAATTTAGTAGTTTTGTCACACATTATTGTGACTCTATATTAAAAAATCACTATAAATTTAATACCTTCGACTTGTTCAAAATAGGAATGATATCTTACCTTCTCGTCTATTCATACATTGACATTCTTGGTAGCTGGGATACAAGTTAATACAAATCACAGATTTGATGAATATGACATATCAACCAAGGAAGAGCTCCAAGAAATTTCGCTTTAATCCGGGGCAACTTAAACTAACCAAAGACAAAAGCCGAGAAACGCACATCAGAATCCGTCCATATTTGAAAATGTAGGCGTTATATTTGCTTTTTATATCAAGAATTGCGCGGGTTTTAGGAACTAATACAACAATCGAGTCAATTCTTTCCTCCTGGACGATTGTTCTCGCATCATTTTTGTATATCTATTCTTTGGCATCTTATTTTGGGCCTCAGATTTATTATTTACCAAGACGTTTAGTTAGTAAATTAATATTTACAGATCGCTATATTATAAACAATTATGTTGATCACTTTCTAATTATATTGGGTGTCGTTCTTTGGCTAATTCTGTCGCTAAGGGGCAAACTTAGATTTCTGATACCCATAATCTATGCGTCAATATATTTACTAGGCGTTTTAGCCAATAATGCAACACTTGTCGAGATAACAATTGTGTTTTCAATACCACTTGTAATATCTCTATCAGTATACAACAGAGTCTCAAATACAAAAGTTTTAAAAAATCATCACAATCTATATGTAAATTACTCCTCCATTTTAGTAACTGTATTAAGTTGTACAAGTATTATCATATCTCTAGCCATTCCTCTTATGATGATACCACCAAGGTCAATACCTATACCAAATTATGTCTACGCGATTTATGCTATCCTTGGATCGATGATATCTCCAATCTTTATGATTTTGTTAATCAATGCAGCTCCAATTAAAATTCTGGTATTAGAGTGCGAAAAAAGTATTTCAAAGCTCAAACGAAAAACTATCAAACCACTATTTATTTCTCGCGTTAAAATTAGTCAAAGAAACACATTTGTTTTTCTCTCACTAATTGTGTTGTTGACGCTGTTTTTTGTACTTGTTCCTCATTTACATACTTTCAACAAGACAAACAGACTGGTAGGAGCAGACACTGCAGACTATGTCAGTTGGGAAAAGTTACTTATGCAATCTAGAAGTCCTCAGGATTTCCTAAGTAAGGCGTTCATGACTTTAGAAGGAGGTGATAGGCCAATTACCCTGATTTTTCTGTATGCTATAATAAAGCTCGTACACGCAAACCCATTATCAACTGTAGATTATATACCAATGATATTAGGACCAATACTTGTTATTGCAATTTATTTCTTGACTCGTGAGATAACTGAAAATGATACCATATCGATATTTGCGTCGTTCCTAACCGCAGTATCATTTCATGTGTTGGTTGGCATATATGCGGGATATTATGCAAACTGGTTTGCATTAATAATTGGTTATATGGCTTTTGTATTTCTTTTTAGATTTTTAAAGGGCATTAAAAAGATTAATCTAATAGTTTACTTTTTGCTTATCACTTTAGTATTATTTACTCATACCTACACTTGGACGATACTAACTATAGTTACAATAATCTTTCTTTTATCTATGCTAGGTTTGGGCCGGTATTCAAAAAAAGGCATAATTTTCCTTTTGATTATCATTTCACTTTCCATCATAGTGGATATTGCGAAGATTGCTTTGACTAGATCAGCTGGTGGGATAGAGCAGGATATTAGTATAGCACGAAGCCAAGAGGTAGGTGTAGGCCAGCTACCAATACGATGGAACAATTTGATAGATACTACCGAAATATATTATGCTGGTGCCTTTAGTAATGTAATTATCCTGGCTTTAGGACTATATTGGCTAGTTCGATCAGATGTACACGAAACGACCAATATATTCATTATAGTTTTTTTGGCAATAGGAATCCTACCATTATTCCTTGGCAACTGGTTAATTCAAAGTAGAGTATTTTATAATATTCCATTTCAAATTCCAGCTGCAGTTGGATTATTTTATATAAAGAGAGAAAAGAATGGTTTAATGATAATCATCTCCTTAAGTATCCTGTTAATAGCTATAGCTGTCAGGAACCTATCATTTTTGGGGACTTGATAATAATTCCAAGTAGGTCAAATCAGCTTTTCATCTTTCAATAACCAGTTTCTGCTGAATAGTGTGCTGTGAATGGCAAAGATAGGTGATCCTTTTCTAATTTGATTATAGCTATATAACCTACTACTAATAGTATCTAGCAGAGTTTTTTAGATAGATGTTTATCTCCCAAATGTACCCATATAAAAAGAAGTATCTATTTTAAGCGTAAATATTTCGTACTCGATATAAAAGTTGCTGGAAATAGATAACTTGATTCCTTTGTCTCCAGTATTCAATACAAACGCAATTAAATCAAATCATAGTCTAAAACATACTCTACTTCCACGATACAAGAAAGGACTGCTGCTTTTTCTATCAATTACCGTGCTTTCATATTTCATTTCTTATGATAATCAGTATAGCTATGCAACTAGTGACCAGCCTCAAATAAGAACACTCTCAATTAAGGTACACTTAGAAAAAGGCGTGGTCCATCAAGGTGAATTCCAGACTATACATTACCATGTTGTTGATGAAAAATCACTACTACCTGTTGGCGGAGCTATCACCACTGCGACTATAACTTACGCAGGAGGAGCCACCACAAGACAAGCTAGCGAGCAAACAGATGATTCAGGAGATTCAGCAATTTCATTCCGAATTGGACGCAACGCGCCTCTTGGCACTTACACTACATTTTACTCTGTATTCGAAGCGGGGTATGTAAGAGAGTCTGGGTCTGGAAACTCATTCAGTGTAGTCACGCAACCTGTAATAATAAATCAAACAAATATCAAAATCAATAATACAGATACTTCCGGGTACTATGCATTACCTAATACAGATTACATACAAGCACACAATTCCTTAAGCCCATCGAGTACATCAAAATCAATCAACGATTTGAACCAGACGGGTGTTGATAATAATATTAATGCAGATACTTCTGGGAATTATGTGAACCAGACGGGTGTTGATAATAATATTAATGCAGATACTTCTGGGAATTATGCTGTTCCCAAAATAAGTCCATATTAGATGGGGATTCAAGTGCACATGGGTCAAGACGGATTGATACGTAATTGTTTTCATGGTATTGAATCCTTCTTTTTATTTAAGATATGGCTAGTACATATATTCACATTAATAGGACAAACTATAATTTATTTCCAAGAATGCGTTTGCAAAATAAAGACTATTAACCTCAACATGCCCATATTTTGTTCAAATATTGAACATTAATAATGCAGCATTAGTAATAGTTTTTGTAGGCCTAGTCGCCATATCTATAGCAAATCAACCTTTGGAAGATATTTATGCGAAATATAGAAAGGACAAAGTCAGTTTTGAAGCAGGCTTAAACGAATCGCTAATGTGAACCAACCACAGTAACTGGTTTAACAATAATTCAACATATACTGGAGGAAATCTAATGGCAGGATGTGGATATTCTCCGATTCCAACCCAGAGTTGTGGATTAACCCCTAGAGTGCCTAATGGAAAATAAGAATAGGCAATAAATAATAAAACTTCGCAATTATTTGACATCATATAATTGTAAATTTCCGTAAATGGGCACATTTGAAATCCTTTATCTAAGAAAGGCTTTTATAGCTTAGAATTCTATGGATCAAGAGAAATAAGATGACAAATCGCATAGTAGAAGTATTACGAAGACATCGAGGATTGATTATTATAGCGCTCGCGATTACAGCAATAGCTTCCTATACAATACCTTTCAACGCAGTCTTCCATGCAACTCAAGCCCAGTCCGATGGCACATACGGAGGTGGCGGTCCTGGAACTGGCGGAAGCGGCAATGGCGGTAACGGTGGAGCAGGAGGAGACGGAGGAGACGGAGGAGACGACAATGCCGGTACAGGAGGCAGCGGAGGTAACGGCGGAGATGGGAATTGTGTAGACTGCGGAGGTGGCGGCAATGGCGGCAATGGCGGAGACAGCAACGCGAATGGTGGTAACGGCGGCAATGGCGGAGCAGGTGGTAACGGCGGCGGAATTTAGAGATAAGCGCTCCTAAGACAACATAAATACGTATGATCTAGCATAAGCAGAAAGTAAAGTGATTCGCTATAGCAATGGCGTGAGCCATTCTTTTCTTTTTTTGACAATCTTTTTGGATGAAATATTTGTAACAAGGTTTGTTTCTGTTATGCAGAATTATGGATAGTTAATAACATTAGTCAAGTCAGCCTTTTTAGGTTTTTTCTAATAAACCTTCTGACTCAATCCTGATTCAGTGACACAATTACTTCTTATATGTTAAAACATCCTCTTAAGTACTAGTGCAAAGTGATAAAGTACTTGTTACAGGAGGAGCTGGCTTTATTGGAAGTCATGTCGTTACGAAACTATTAGAAAAAGGATATAACAATATCATCATCATAGATAATTTGAGTAACGGCAGCGAGGATAAGATAGCGCAATACCGCAATAATGGGAACAATGAAAGAGTAACGTTCTATAATATTGACATAAAGGACAAGGACACTATTAGTCATGTATTTGATCATCACACAATCGTTAGCTGCATTCATCTTGCTGCCAAGATAAGCGTGGCTGATTCAATTACAAATCCTGAAGAAACTATGAATGTGAACGTCACAGGAACACAAAACATTTTAGAGACATGTTCAAATCATAACGTAGAAAGCTTTGTTTTTGCTTCTTCTGCTGCAGTATACGGTGATTGTAAAGTACTACCAATATCGGAGAACAATAATCTTGAACCATTGTCTCCCTATGGCGCTAGCAAAGCGAAAGCCGAAAGACTTGTATCATCATACAACAATTCCAAAATAAGAAACGCCATATCACTCAGATTCTTTAATGTTTATGGCGCTGGCCAAACTCTAGAGTATGCAGGAGTTATTACGAGATTTGCCGAAAGATTGCATAGAAAATTACCTCCAATAGTCTATGGCGACGGGACTCAGACCAGGGATTTTATAGGCGTGGACGATGTCGTTAATGCTATACTCCTGTGTATCGGAGCAGGTACGGAAAATAGGAGGGCAGATAGTCTACATGAAGTTTATAATGTAGGTACAGGAAAGCCCACAATGATCAAATATCTCGCAGAGATAATGACAAGAACTTCAGGTTTAAACCTGGAACCAGAATTTGTTGAATCACGAATCGGAGATATTAAACATAGTTACGCGGATGTGACAAGGATTAAGAGAGATTTCCAGTTTGTAGTAACGAATAGCTTGGAATCTTATGTGAATGAAATGATTGCACAAGCTTAGCTGTTATTATGAAAATTATTAGCGAAATAACTTAATACCTGTAACACATTTCTAAAGTATTGAGATTGAATATTGCAACTTCCGTAGCTACGCATAACTAGCAAAAAAATTGAGATGGAGATTTTTTATAGATCCTTAGCATTGAAGTTTTGCAATGATCTGATGTCTCTTACTCTTGACATCACTATGATAGGCAATGCACAATGTCACAATCTTACCACCATTAACTAGATATATTTCCCTTCTTTCTTTAAAGCCTCTCTCAACTTGGAAGAAATTGCATCAATCGAAAAATTTTGTAGGGCAAGTTCAGAATTCCTTTCGACAGTGTCCATTACAGTCGGTGAATTTTTCATTCGCCTTATTATCGTTGCAAGTTTTGAAATATCGCCAATGTCTGTTGTGTAACCTATATTTTTTGAATTAATTATATCGGCTAGCTCGCCTCTACACATCCCAACAATTGGTTTATGGCAGGCAAGAAATTCGTAGAATTTTGAAGGTACAGCTATCTCGAAAATTGGTTCAGGGGAAAGCAAAACAGTACATACGTCTACTGCAGATAGAATAGAGGGCATAAGGGAACGTGGTTGGTAGGGTAGTATATAGAAATTATCGAGACCATTTTCAATTTTCAACTGCACCATCTTTTCCTTATCTTCACCATCTCCAACTATCAAGATTGCAATCTCTTTTTCATTCTTCAATTCTTTTGCAAGATAAGCTAAATTTTCAATTCTTTGCGCTCTAGAAATTATGCCTGAATAAAGTACAATGAACTTATCCTTCAAATTTTCAGGGAATATTTTGTTATTAATGAGCTCAGTTCTAGACTGGTATTTTGACACAATAGGAAACCGACTAGGATCTACGCCTATGGGTAGGCTATATACTGGTGATTTTGGATGGTACTCTTTAACAATAAGTTCCACAGCACGATTGCTTATCGTAAATATAATGTCAGCATACTTATAAGATAACTTGGCTATTGGCTTTCCAAACAACTTTATGAAAGGTGACAAATATGTCTTAAATACAACAAGTTCTTCAGGCCACAAATCTGCTGCCTCGTAAACAAACCACGATTTACTAAACTTGGAGTAAATGTATCCAATGGTTGAGGAAAATATTATTGGTGCTAATGCATATACCAAGGTTATTTTTCCCGTGATTTTTACTATTCTTGGCATATACAGAAAACACAATAAAATGAAATCTAAAAATAATATCAATCGCTTTACGTAACCTTCATGTTTTATTGAAGGTAGTCGTAAACGAATAACTGTAAATGAATCCATGACCTCGACATAAAATAACTTGCCTGTATATTTTTTATCTAATATTTTACCATTAGGATATGACGGCATGTTAGTTATAATGAATACTGAATATCCCAAGTTGTGGAGCATTTTTGCCCTATTCCAGGCGTTGGTGGATCCACCTCCAGGCTCTGGTGGGAAGTAGATTGTTATTAATAATGCTATTAAATGAAAGGATTGGATTTTTGCCATTTTCTATCACAAATTAAATATCTGTCTTTGTTAAGTGATGCGCAATACAAGTTACCACATAATAGTCATTTTTGGTCACATTATGAATCCATAGTAAAGCTATTAATATCTTTAATTTACAAAAAAAATAAGCATTGGTTGTTAAAACTGAGAGTAACTCTAAAAAGTGATAGTGTGCCTAGATTGTCAAAGTGAAGTATACAGTTTTTTAGCCGCTATTGTTTAGGAGCTTTCCAGCACATTCATGAGAAGATTTGTCGCTCTAGTTCTATCTCAATATTATAAAGATTATTGTTCAGGATAGTCCCCATTTTTTCTCCATGATATCTAAAAACCTTCTTGTAGGTTTTGATAATCTGGATGGAAGTAGGGTCAAAGAATCCTCGACATCATTTCGTTCCAAGACCCTAAGTTTATAGAAAATGATGTATGACATTAAAAGTGTGATGAGTATTCCGATGACAAAGTTTACATGCAGTACATAAAGTACGTAAGACAACACAAATGGTATAACGCTTATTATAAACACATCTCTCCAGTCTATTTTCATCTCGTATCTTTTTGATATCGCGATAGACAGTATGACTCCAGCAAATGAGCCAGCAGTGAAACTAAGAGCCGCGCCAATTTCTCCAAAGTGCGGCACTAATATAAAGTACAATATAGTACGCGGAACACTTGTGACAATTCCAATTATCATTACCTGCCTATATGCGCCATGTGAGTATGCCAGATTGGATATGCCGTATGTAAGAGCAACTGGGACAGTTGACAACATTAGAATTTCCATTGCGGTTGCTCCTTGAACATAGCCTTTTCCGAAAACGCCCATAATGGAATTAGAATATACCATCATCGCAAAAGACAATGGTGCGGTAGCAAGGATTCCTATCTTTGTGACACGCCAGGCAAAGATCTGATGACTACTATCTAGTGCGCTCTGCACAGGAAAAGTTATAGAAAATATTACACTTAGGCCACTATATAACGCAGTATATATGGAATATGCAATATAGAATGAGCCCGCATGACTAGCACCCTGTAAGCCAAATACTAACAATGTACCCACCTGCGAACCCATAATAGCCATAATACTGGGGACGAAGGTAGGCATCCCGCTAGTGATAAGCATCCTAAATGCCTTCGTTATACGTATATCAGATTTTTGATCAGAGTTCTTTCCAAATATTGAAGTGCGAATATTAAGGCCTAAAATTATTATCTCAATAATTGTAAAGGATGCAATACTTACGGCTACACCGAAGGCCCCTGTGCCTATGTAAAGAAGGAAAAAAGCGACCAAGAATTTTGCAATAGTAGAAGCAATCGATGCTATTGCTAAGCTTTTGGTATTTAATGTGGATGTAATTATCCCAGTAAATAATCGGTTTATGGATAAAGATATAGTTAAAATTATGGCGACAATTACTAAGCCTAAATCAAAATTGACCTTAGTTAAAAGATTAAGCTCCTTTTGAAATACAAGTGTGGCTAGCGTACAAACAAAGAGTGAAGATATTAGCAAATATAGCGATGCTTTGACATAGATTTTCGTATCTTCCACTTTTCTGTTGGCGACAGTTCTGCCCAGGAATCTCTCGATGCTTACAGGAATGCCTAGGTTGGCAATTGTTGTTATAATCGTCGCTAATGAAACGACGGCTGCGGCAACTCCTACAACTCCTGGGCCGGTAGCCCTCGAAATAACAAGCCAGAAAATATACCCAGAGACCATTCCCATTATTGTATCTATATATAAATAGGCGGCTCCTTTCCCAACTTTTTGTTTGCTGAAGTTTGCCATTGTAGCTTAGTATTTACCTAATATGGCCATTATGTTGGTAGATATATATCGTTATGCATTACGTAACATAATATCACACTTTAGGAATGTGTTACCCCCAGTCACTTGACTATATTTATTTGAAAATCTAACGGGTTAACAACCGTACTTTGGGGAATATTTATCGCCATTCTATTTATCTCTATGTAGGTGTCACCTCTCTCTTTTAACAGCTTATCGAGACTTAGTGATGTGAAATTGTGCATAGAAGTGCCTACATAGTATGTTTTAGTATTAGCGTCCCAACCCTTTCTCCAGTACCAACCCTGTACAAATGCTACTTTATATTGTGATTTGCTTCCCTGCACGTTAAAAATAAACATAATGGGAGTATCATATTTTTCATATTTTGACAAATTGCCATACTTGACAACATCGCCTAGGGTTAGTTTGATAATATTTCCTTTGTAGTGAAATGGTTGAGTGATGAACCTAATTGGTTTGTTCTCTGTTTTGCCGATAATTCTTAGTATTCCGGTGCCTAATGATGACTGGTTGCTTATAGATCCTATATGAATTCGATTGTTGGTCTGATTACCAACAATGTCGAATATGAAATCATTACTATTTCGTACAAACTGTTTAGGCCTGTATGGAGGACTGTAATAGGGCGGGACATGTTTTGAAAGGGAAATATTTTTAGGATTCGCATAGTTTATCAGCAAATCATCAAAAAATTTAAAAAAATTGGGATACCTTATAACACTAGAATCAACCCCAGTGGAGATGACTTTTCCGGCGCCAGATTTTAGTATATAGGCAGCAACTGGATAACGTAAATCTGAGGAATGATAATCCAAAATTATCCTTGCGTTCTTATTGCTAACATAATTGATTTCTGGTCCTCCAGCATTAAACGGGTTGTTATAAAATCGAAGCGGGTACTCAGGTAATGCATAACGATAAAAGTTACTTCCTTCCCATATTTTAGTTTCATTTTCCCACCTTTCAATTAAACCCTTAAAAGCAGTTTTATTATTAAATGCAAAACCATGACCATTGACTAATGTAACCTTGTTACTATTTTCATTATATCTTACCTCTGCATATAGGGGATTTCCCGACATAACAATTAACGTCCCACCATCCAGAACAAACCTTTCTAAGATCTCATAAATTTTAGGAGTAACATATTCCTCGTGGAAAATAATTACAATGTCGAAGAGCCTATTGAGTGAATCTGTATAACTTTGTCTGCTAAATATATGGCCTTTTTGTAAGTCCTGATCGGTAAGAATACATAGATCTAGTTTGTTTGGTAAGAGGCTTTGCAAATGTTGTGGAATTGTTTTAATGAACGTATTTTCCACTGTATGTACTGTGGCATTAGGAACACTATTGGATAAGAATTTAAGGTCCTGAGTAATATTTTTTATGCCTTGTGATAAAGATAACCCGTACTTTTTATAGAAAACATAGAAAGCATGATCGTAGGCAGCTGAAGTAAATGTAGGATTTATTAGAGCTATGCTTACATTACTTGTTTGCATATTTTTACAATTAGGATAAATCAACCGAGTATATCTTTGAGAAGCAAATTCATTCGTCCCATATCCAGTAACAGCTCTAACTGGCGGCATTAACACTGCGTTTAAAAATAGAAATAGCAACAACATTATTGAAACTATAACCGCAGTAGCGCAGGGATCCTTAGTGATAGAAACAATATCAAAAGAATTCAAAAATATTACCTATTTATAATCAAGGACAATATATTCTATCTCACTTGTCGATCTAGACCAAACGGAAAAATCATATGAATCAAGAGTAGGTGAACGGTTTGCTATACATTCAGGCATACCAGTAAACCTCCGAAACGCTTGTTTTGCGATATCAAATCACAATATGAACAAATTAACCGGATCATTGAACTGCTGAAAGCATGCAACATTTCTTTATCATTATTCTATTATTTTAGCATGTAAAGAGTAATTAACCTTAATATTCCAAAGATTGGTCAAAAAATGAGAGTTTATCAAGTTTTTGCCAAAAAAAGTAGCATTTAAAACCGATGACGCTTCATCTTGCAGTCATGGAAATCACTAGAAAAGAAGAATACATTGCATCATTATCACAACAAATTTGCCTTGAATTGAGAATGCCCAGTACTACACGAGAATTTCACCTAGTTAGAAATATGGCGATTCTGCTGTTCTAGAGGTGGAATTTATGCACGAACAATCAATTGTTGTAATTATGCTTAGATCCTATTTCATTTTATCAGCTCTAGACCACAATTTAGACGAACAAAAAATTGGCTAATTTTCATCTATCCAGAATTGATAAATTTAATTCTAATGCATTGCTAAAAAACGAAAGTGTACTATATGGCTGATATAATCGTAATACGATCAAATTCGATAATATACAATCCCAGAGTGGGAAAAATTGCAAGATCATTAAAGAAGAGGTATTCTATTTTGGTACTCGGATGGAATAGAGAATCTTTACCAAAAAAAATTATCAACAGCTACGCAACAGATCTAAGTCTTTTCAATTTGCGGGCTCCATTCGGCAAGACGATTCTCATTGCATACATGCCACTATTTTGGATCTGGATCTTTATTAAGTTGATATCAGATAGACCTAATGCTATTCATGCATGTGATTTAGATACGATTTTACCTTGTTATATTTACAAGATATTATTCAGAAAGAGATTGGTTTTTGATGTCTGTGATCGGTACGCCATGGCGTATGTGCCTCCAAAATTTAAAAGAATATACTCATTAGTAAACTGGGTTGAAGAGAATTTTGGGAAGAAAGTCGATGTGTTAGTGAATGTCTCAGAAGAGCTATTTCGGACTTTCCATATAACCCCCAAACGTTCAGCTATAATAATGAACTGTGCTGAAGATTACATTGAAGTTCCAGCTTCCGCAGGTGAAGATGCTAACAATAAAGTTAAGTCTAAGGTTCTTAGGCTAATATTTACAGGTGGTATTAGAAGAAAACGAGGATTGGAAGTGCTAGTTTCTGCCTTAAAAGATCTGAGTAATGTTGAACTTGTTGTATTAGGGAGATCAGTAGATTCAGAACTCCATTGCCAGATCCTCGAACAAGCCAATATAATATACAAAGGACTATTGAAACCTGCTGAAGTTTTGACTTTAGAATCTCAGTCTGATGTGGTAATTTCGTTATATGATCTGAAAGATCCAATTAGTAATTTCTCTATGGGTAACAAGATTTTCGAAGCGATGATGCTTGGTTTGCCGATGATTACTAATGTTGCAACAGAGTTAGTTAATGAACATAAATGCGGCATTACAGTAGATTATAATAACGAGAAACAGATAAGAGAGATTATAGTTTCCCTTAGAGATAACGTAGAGTTTCGCAAAACACTCGGAAGGAATGGTCGCCAAGCATTTTTGAAAAAATATAACTGGCAAGTTATGGAACAGGAACTGTACAAAATTTATGACCCATTGGTGTCAAAAACATGAAGATTATTGTTGTTCTAGGCACTAGGCCGGAAATAATAAAGCTGTATTCAGTTATTGCTGAAATAATGAAAACCAAAAATGATTTTGTTTTTATCCACACTGGACAGCATTACGATTTCATGATGTCGGATATTTTCTTTAAGGAAATGAAACTTAAGAAACCTGATTACTTTCTTAATATTAAGGCATCGTCACAGGGAGTTCAAACAGGTAGAATAATAGCTGAGTGTGAAAAAATTTTGAAGGAGGAAAAGCCAGATATTGTCCTCGTACTTGGTGATACTAATTCTGCTCTAGGAGCTGCAATAGCAACATCAAAGTTAAGTTCTTCACTTGGACACATAGAAGCAGGTTGCAGAGTATATGACAAGCAAATGTCTGAAGAGATTAATAGAGTTCTTATTTCTGATATTTCTAATCTACATTTCACTCCTACGTATAATTGTACGAAAAACCTCTTGAGGGAAGGAATAACCCGTTCTCAAATCTTTCTTACTGGACATCCACTTGTAGACCTAATAGAGCTTGTTAAAAACAGAAAAATAGCAAACAATAATATAGAAAAACTAAAAGTTATGGATAAAGGTTACGCATTAGCTACGATACATAGAAGAGAAAACATCGAAAATCTAGAAAGAATTAGCAACATAATTTCCGCCTTAAAGCAATTGTCTCAAAATTTGCCGATAGTTTTTCCATGTCATCCACATACACAGCAACAAATAACTGAGTTTGGCCTCAGTACGACATCGAAGAAATTAAAACTAATACAACCTGTAAGTTATTTTGAATCCCTAAATCTCATCAAACACGCTAAGATAGTACTTACGGATTCCGGAGGCATCCAACAGGAGTCCGCAATATTAGGCGCTCCCTGCGTGACTCTCAGAGAGGCGACAGAATGGGTCGAGACGGTAAAATCACGAGTTAATTTCCTGGCAGGATTTGAATCGCAGCGGATCATACAAATAACCCGTCATATTGAGAGAAATTACGAAGATATTCTACAGAGGTTTATTGCTACTAAAGATATATTTGGCAAGATTGGTGCTTCCAGAAGAATTATTGACGCAATCGAAAAAAATACACCAGATTCTGCTGCGAAACTACTAACTAAATAGTAGCAAATATTGCTTTCTTGGCACCACAAGATTCACCATAAGACTAGTTTTGTAATCCTTCAATAGGACCGGAGTGACACTGTTTTCAGAATAGAAATATAATGATACACAGGAAAATCAAATTTTATTAGATCATCAAATCAATAGCAAACCCCATCTAGATACTTAATGCTGTAACCTCGCCAGCAGGATTTGGAGAATATTTTGCATAAATTTTGAATGAAATTTATAATGTCTTGGAACTATGAATAAGTAAGGCAGTCCTTCAAAACAGGCAGATTAGTCTCTGAATAGCACTTTTATATTTGTCTTAAATGGATGCAGAAGCATTCCCAATTCATTTATCCTTGCTAATAAGGGGGTGACTTTATTTCTTCCAGATAATGTAAGATTATTCCATCGTTTACTAAATTGACTATAAGAAGAGATGAATACAATAGGTTAGTTAGTTGACTTACACATCTCGTTTACCTGAACCTCTTTTGAGCATTAGCTTAAGTTACTGCCGACACGTGTAATCCGATATGACTCATTTGTCTCTAAAGTTCCACCTTCTCTCTCGGTCCAGTATACAACTTGGATATGACGAATTACATAACTGTAACCTATCAGTTATTGACTGGGAACAAACTATGGATCGTGATAATTTGACATATTCTTGATTCGAAAAGTTTTTCTAAGAATAAAGAAAGTATGATTTGATTGCGAAAGTAAACAAATAGATAGAAATTACTGCAGAGTTAGAATGACCGTATCTCATAAGTTTGACTAACGTGAAGCACCTGGTAAGGTGTTTAGATTAACAAGGATATCTAAATTTTAGGCGGACGCATAGCTGATATACGGGTTCAGGTATTTTGTAATTTTGCCACTTGTCACGGTATGACTTGAAAACTTCTTCTTTTGTAATATTATATAAATTAGATAGCAATTCGATATGCTTCTTATGATAATACAGTGGAGATAGTTTTTGTATAGGATACATACTATAGTAGGAATATTCGTTTTTGTAATCATATCTTGGCAGGTTGTTCTTTAGGGCAACAATTCCTTGATCAAACAAAAACTTTGCTTTATCACTTTTTGTGTAGTTGTAGTAATCATAAATTCCTAATAATGCGTACATCATACCATTAAGAACTCGTGGCTCCTCTAACGCATTGCTTGCAACTTCTTCATACCACCATCCATCGTGAGGTGTCTTGTAAGTAACGCCACCATTCTTAACTTCGATGAAAAGTGTATTTAACAGCAAATTTGCTGTTTCAAGATATCTTTCATTGCCCGTAATTTTGTAAGCCTTGATTAATGGTTGTAATGCTTGAGCTTGGGCCATTGCAGAATGCCAAGGAGGTTGTGAAGCGTAAGGAGGCCAAGGAAATTTGTACTCGAAAATTGAATAGTTACCATGAGATATTGCATTACTTGCTAGCCAATTAGTATTATTAATAAATGCTTGGCGTAGAGTCTGATTGCCAGTTTTTTTGTATGAGTCATAGTAAATAATAGCATAATGCTCTACCGTGACAGGATTTCTTTGAGGTCCAACACCACCCGCATAGACCATTATAGGAATGCTAGAATTATCAAGCATAACATGAGTGGCAGTAGAATTATCATTGCTACTGTTTTCACTCTTGATGCTTGAAGTCAGAGAAGAAAAGGTATCAGAAACATAATCGCTGACAGCAATAATGTGTTGGCTAGGAAATATCAAGAGAGCAATCAAAGTTAATAGTACTAACGGCTTCAAGTCAACTATCCTTTTCTGCATAACAGCAGTAAATAAGTGAAAATCTAAGAAGATAAGGCTTACCAGTTTCTATCAATTGCAATGCATATATACTAACAGTGGGTTCTCAACTAGTCGAAAAAATAAGAGAAATCAATTCATATATTGCAACGGTATATTTTGGATTCAAGTGGTTGCACGAATAACCTAGGGTAAAACAGATCGCTGACTGATTTAAACTTGGAATTATGATTTTTTCATGAATATTATAATAAAATAACTATGGTAGAAATATTCATTTTGTAATCATATCTTGGCAGGTTGTTCTTTAGGGCAACAATTCCTTGATCAAACAAAAACTTTGCGGCGCTACCTTTTTTGATGAACCAATCCTAAGGGAATCATACCAAAATAAATGATCTACCAATGGACGACAGATATGATGATCTGTGTTAAATAATATAGTTAGGAAATAAATGAACTCAATGACTCAATGACTCAATCACGCTATCTGAGATAAAGTTTACTTCTTGATCAGTAACAAGTGGATGCACAGGTAGCGATAATACATGCTTACTGGCCCAATCTGTATTTTCTAACTTCAGAGCGTTCATCTTTACCATTTCGTCATAGAATGGAGTTTGGTGCACAGGAGGATCATAGTAAACAGAAGCACCTATTTTGTATTCAGTTACCAATTTTTTCTGTATATTGTCTCTAATCCCATCCTTTTTGAATGCTAACGTATACAAATACCAGTTAGACTCTTTATTGTCTTCGTGAATTCTCGGCAGGATTACATATTCATCTATATTTGAGGCCCTGTTATCCGATGATGATAGCAGCTCAGTCATCAGTTTGGCGTTATGTCTTCTACGCTCCAACATCTCGGGGAGCTTTAACATCTGGGCTTTAG